>JBAUMA010000022.1:0-20597 GCA_049578485.1 Specibacter sp. | reverse complement strand
GGATATTGCCGGACGTCAGTGCCGAGAACAGCGAGGTGGGGATGATGCCCAGGACGAACTCCTGCGTGCTGCCGGCCTCGGCGCTGGCCTTGTAGACGGCATCCTGCAGGTGCAGGCCCGAGCCGATCGGGATGATGTTGCCCACCAGCATCCCGATGCCCAGGGCAAAGGTGGTCATGACCGTGAAGTAGGCGAGGGCCAGGCCTCCCACCTTGCCCACCGTGGCGGCCTTGGCGATGGAGCCCACGCCCAAGACGATCGTGCAGAAGATGATGGGCGTAATCATCATCTTGATCAGGCTCACGAACGCGTCACCCATGGGCTTCAGGGAGGCGGCAAAGCCCGCCTTGCCCGGGAACGCCAGCCCCACCACCACACCAAGGACCACGGCGGCGATGACGGCCAGGTACAGCCAGTGCGTCTTGTCCAAACCGCGACGGCGACTTGTGACCTCGACTTGCGACCCTCGTCGTTGAGAGCTCATTGTTACTCCTTGTGCGTAGCATTGGTGGGTGCGGCGTGCGATCCGCCTCACATAAGATTGCCCCCGACTGTGACTACAATCACCCTTGCGTTCATATTGGTCACAGCAATTGTCACCACCCCGGCCCCGGGAATCCCCCGGCCGGCCGCCGAACACGCGAAAGGCCACCGATGGGCACCAGGAACTGGAGCATTGCCCGGCGCTTGTTTGCCGCCAATTTGGTGTTTGTTTTGTTCTTGGCCGCAGGGGTTGGTGCCGCTGCGTTCTTCGACGCAAAGGCCCGCAGCTACGCCCAGGCCGGTCAGCGGATGGTCTCGCTCGCCACCAGCATTGCCGACAATCCCCTGGTGGCCCAGTTGGCCGGGGAAGCCAACCCGTCCACTATTTTGGAACCGTACGCCCTGCGCGTCACGGCGGATGCGGGCGCCGATTTCATCACCATCATGGCCCCGGACAGGACCCGGTGGACACACCCCAACCCCGACCAGCTCGGCAAGCCCTACATCGGCACCATCGCCCCGGCCCTGGCCGGAACCACTTTCGTGGAAACGACGGCGGGCACCCTGGGCCCGTCCGTACGGGCCGTGGCTCCCGTCAAGGATTCCGCCGGCAAGGTGGTGGCCCTGGTGGCCGCGGGGGTGACCGTCAGCAACCTGGATGTGGCCCTGAACGCGCAATTGCCCACCATCGCCGGCTTCGCGCTGGTCATGCTGCTGGCCGGGGCGTTGGCCTCCTGGCTGTTGGGCCGGTACCTGCGCCGCGTGACACTCGGCTGGGGCCCGGAACAACTGGCCAGGCTCTTTGTCTACTACGATTCCGTGCTGCATTCGGTCCATGACGGACTGGTATTGGTGGACGGGCACGGAGATTTGGTCATGTACAACGACCAGGCGGCGGTGCTGCTGGGCATCCCCACCCGCCAGGAACAGCGCGGCACGCCCAAGCTGTCGGACCTGCGGCTGACCCCGAGCCTGGCCCAGTTGCTGGCGAGCGGCAGGAGCGCCGAGGAGGAGCTGCACCTGACCGATTCGCACCTTTTGGTGGTCAGCCAGCAGCCCGCCGTCGAACCCGGCCATGCCAGGAAAGGCCGGCAACGGCTGATCGGCTCCGTCGCCACGATTCTCGACCACACCCAAATGCAGGCACTGGATGACGAACTGCGTTCCAGCAAGACCATGGCCGACGCCTTGCGCGCACAAACCCATGAACATGCCAACCGCATCCACACCATGGTCTCCCTGCTGGAACTGGGCCGCACCGAACAAGCGCTGGACTTTGCCACGGCGGATCTGGCCATGACCCAGCAACTGGCCGACAACGTGCTCAACACCGTCGATGAGCCCGTCATCAGCGCGCTGCTGATGGGCAAGATCTCCCAGGCCTCCGAACGCGGCATCGAGCTGCGGGTGCACGTCGACGGCCACGGTGGTGGAGGCACCTTGAAAGCCCACGACGCCGTCACGGTCCTGGGGAACCTGATAGACAACGCCATGGACGCAGCCGACGCCGGAAGCACGCCCCGCTGGGTGGAGGTTTCCCTGGCCACGAAGGCGGAGGGAATCGTCCTGGAGGTCTCCGACAGCGGACCGGGACTGGACGCGGAAGCCGCCGAAAGGCTCTTTCGCAAGGGGTACACCACCAAGGGCTCCGACGGTTATGGCCGAGGCATCGGCCTGGCACTCGTGCAGCAGGCCGTCCGCCGGCTGGGCGGGAGCCTGTCGGTGCACAGCCACCCCGGCGCCGTGTTCACCGTGACCCTGCCGCCGCTCCCCCACGACGCCGAAACACACCAGAAAGAGGCACAGCATGACCGCTGAGATCCCCGACATCCGCGTCTTGGTGGTCGACGACGAAGACATCGCGGCCGACGCCCACGCCGCCTACGTCTTGCGGCTGGACGGATTCACCGTGGCCGGCGTGGCCCACGACGGACAAGGCACCCTGCACGCCTTGCGGGACGCAGCCGCGGCCGGCACACCCGTCGACCTGGTCCTGCTGGACATGAACCTGCCGGACCTCCACGGCCTGGACGTCAGCCGACGCATCCGCTCCTCCGGGTACGCCGTGGACATCATCGCCATCACGGCCGTGCGGGAACTGACCATCGTGCGCGGGGCCATCTCCGCCGGCATCGTGCAGTACTTGATCAAGCCCTTCACCTTCGCCACCTTCGCGGACAAACTCTCCGGATATCGGGACTTCCGGCGCCATCTGGCGGAACAGGCCAGCCAGGCGTCCCAAAGCGGTGTCGACCAGGCCTTCGCCAGCCTGCGCACACCCACCGATCTTCCCCTGCCCAAGGGACTGTCGACCCCCACACTGGAGGCCGTGACGGAGTTCCTCCGCCGCCAGGCCGGGGCCGTCTCGGCCACGGAACTCATGGCCCCGCTGGGCGTCTCCCGCGTGACGGCGCGCCGCTACCTCGAACACCTTGCCGACGCCGGACTTGTGGCGCGCGCCGCCCGTTACGGTACGCCCGGGCGTCCCGAAAACGAATACCGCTGGAACCACTGAGTCAACTCCCGCCTTCCTGCCAGCACCCTAACGCAAACCCCGTCATGTGAATAATTACATCACAGTAGTTTGACGTAAAGGCAATCCTAAGTAAGGCTAGGCTGTGCTTACTCGCATAGCCCACAGTTTTCGACAGCAAGGATTTCCTTCGTGACATTTCTGCCCGCAGTACAAGACCACTCCACCGCCGAACTGGAATTCGGTTCCGGCGTGGAACGGGCCCTGGCCGCAAGCAACCACCTGTTCAACTCCGCAAACTCCGCCCGCTATGTGGCCGACGTCCTGCAAGGCGTCAACCTGGTCGCGACCACGGTGGCACGCACCACCCGCCCATTCACAGGCGCCACCCCAGCGGAACTCCACGAACTGGTGGCCGGCGTCGACCTGGCGAGTCCGCTGCAGGACACCGCGGCGGCCCTGGCGGAGCTTGAAACGCTATACCTGCGCGATGCCGTCTACTTCCACGACACCCGCTACGCGGCCCACCTGAACTGCCCCGTGGTCATTCCGGCCCTGGTGGGTGAAGCGGTCCTGTCGGCCGTGAACTCCTCCATGGACACCTGGGACCAGAGCGCCGGCGCCACCATGATCGAGCGCCGGCTCATCGACTGGACGGCCGAACGCCTGGGCCTGGGCGCCGACAGCGACGGCGTGTTCACCAGCGGCGGCTCGCAATCGAACCTGCAGGCCATGCTGATGGCCCGCAACCATGCCGTGGCCCGGTTGCGCCAGGACCCCGCCAATGCCGGGCTGCGCCTGCCCGCCCTGCTGGAACGCCTGCGCGTGTTCACCTCCGGGGCGAGCCACTTCAGCATCCGCAAGTCCGCCTCCATGCTGGGCCTGGGGTACGACGCCGTCGTGGACGTCGCGTGCGATGACAACCGGCGGATGGACCCCGCCGCACTGGCCACAGAGCTGGCAAAATGCCGCGCGGCCGGCCTGGTGCCGATGGCCGTGGTCGCCACGGCGGGCACCACCGATTTTGGCAGCATCGATCCGTTGCCGGACATGGCCGCCCTCAGCCGCGCCTATGACAGCTGGTTCCATGTGGATGCCGCCTATGGGGGCGGGCTGATCGTCTCGAGCCGCCACCGGCACCTCATCGACGGCATCGGCCTAGCCGATTCCGTGACGATCGATTACCACAAGACGTTCTTCCAACCGGTCAGCTCCAGCGCCGTCCTGGTCCGCGAACGCTCCAACCTTGGCCATGTCACGTACTACGCCGACTACCTCAACCCGGAAAGCGCGGCGCAGGCCAATGTGCCCAACCAGGTGGACAAGAGCATCCAGACCACGCGCCGCTTTGACGCACTCAAGCTTTGGCTCACCCTGCGCACCATGGGTGCCGACGGGGTGGGCGCCCTTTTCGACGAGGTGATCGACCTGGCTGCGAGCGCCGGTGAGGTCCTGGCAGCGGATCCAGACTTTGAGCTGGCGGCCACGCCGGCGCTGAGCACCTTGGTGTTCCGCTACAAGCCGGCAGGCGTCTGTGATGCCGCCGCCGACGAACTGAATCCGTTGATCCGTTCGGCCGTGTTTGCCTCCGGCGAGGCAGTGGTGGCCGGGACGAAGGTGGATGGCAGGCACTACCTGAAGTTCACCTTGCTCAATGCCGGGACCACGCTGGGCGATCTGCGCGAGATCATCGATTTGCTGCGCCGCACGGGCGTTTCGCTGGCTGCTGCCGGAGCCGCGGCATGAGCGCGGGCGCGGCAACCACCGTCCGGGCCCGCATCCACGACGTCGCGGGCATCGGCGTCGGGCCCTTCAACCTGGGGCTCGCCGCCCTGGCCGCCCCCGTAGACGGACTGGATGCGGTGTTCCTGGAGCGGCGGGAGGGCTTTGACTGGCATCCGGGCATGATGCTTGAATCCGCGCACCTGCAGGTGCCGTTCATGGCCGACCTGGTCACCCTGGCCGACCCGACCTCCCCCTACTCATTCCTGAACTACCTGAAGGAAACGGGACGGCTCTACCCGTTCTACATCCGGGAAAACTTCTACCCGCTGCGGGCCGAATACAATCAGTATTGCCAGTGGGTGGCCGGGCAGCTGCCCGGTGTCCGCTTCGGCACGGACGTCCAGGGCATCACCTTCCTGGACGGCGTCTATGAGCTGCACTGCCAGGGACCGTCCGGCGCTGAGGTAGTCCGGGCCAGGCACCTGGTGCTGGGCACCGGCACCTCCCCGCACCTCCCCTCCGCCGCAGCAGGCATTGCCGACGCCGGCGGGCTCGTGTTGCACAACTCCGAGTACCTGGCCCGCCGCGATGAACTGGTGCGCCAGCCCAGCATCACCGTGGTCGGCAGCGGGCAGAGCGCCGCGGAGATCTATCATGATCTCCTCGCCGAGATCGACATCCACGGCTACCAGCTGAACTGGGTGACCCGCTCCGGGCGGTTCTTCCCGCTGGAATACAGCAAGCTCACCCTGGAAATGACCTCGCCGGAATACGTGGACTACTTCCATGCCCTGCCGCCGCAGACCCGGGACAGCCTGAACGCTGGCCAGAAGAACCTCTACAAGGGGATCGATGCGGAGTTGATCAACGACATCCACGAGCTGCTCTACACCAAAAGCGTGTCCGGCCCCGTCGCCACCTCGCTGCTGAGCAACGCGGCCTTGGCCGGCGCCAGCTTCAGCCCTGCGGAGGGAAGCCACAGCCTCGAGTTCAGACACCAGGAGCTGGGCCAGGACTTCACCCTGAAGAGTGCCGCCGTGGTGCTGGCCACCGGCTATGCCTACCGGGAACCGGCCTTCCTGGCAGGCATTGCCGCGCGGATCCGCCGCGATGCCGACGGCCGTTACGACGTCGGGCGCAACTACGGGATCGGCGCCGTGGAACAGGACATCTTCGTGCAAAACGCCGAGCTCCACACCCACGGTTTTGTCACTCCCGATCTGGGCATGGCCGCCTACCGCAATTCCTGCATCCTGCGCGAGATCACCGGCCGCGAGGTCTACCCGGTGGAGCGCAGCATTGCCTTCCAACACTTTGGCACGCCCCAGCGGGCGGTGGTGCCGGCATGACGTTCACTTTCCGGCCGGTGGACCCGGCCGCCGACGCCCCACTACTGCACTCATGGGTGAGCCACGACTACGCCCGCTTCTGGGGCATGCAATCCGCCGCTGTGGCAGACGTCGCCGCCGAATACGCGCAGATCCAGTCCTCGGGCCACCACTCGGCCGTCTTGGGGCAAGAAGACGGAGCCCCGGTATTCCTGATGGAACACTACGATCCCGCGCGATCCCCGCTCCACGGCCTCTACCCCGCACACCCAGGCGACATCGGCATGCACCTGCTGGTCGCTCCCCCGCTCCGTCCGCGCCCGGGCTTTACCACGGACGTCATGACTGCCGTACTGGAGCAGCTCTTCGCCGATCCGGCCGTGACCCGCGTGGTGGTGGAACCGGACGCGGCCAACCACAAGATCCACACACTCAACGCCCGCCTTGGATTCCGGAAACACGCCCTGGTTCGCCTGCCCGACAAGGACGCCTGGCTGAGCCTGTGCACCCGCCAAGACTTCAATGACGCCCGCCGACTATTGCAGGCCCCCACCACTTTCCAAGGAGCTTGACCGATGACCACCACACTGACAGACCCCTTCCACACGCCCCCAGCGGACACGGCCGCGCAGACCGCCACCGACGCCGTCGCACACCTCACCCCGCACCACTGGGCCGTGGCCAACCGGCACCTGGTCCGCAAGGCGTTGGCCGAGTTCTCCCACGAACGGCTCATCACCCCGGTACCCGTGGCCGCCAACAGCTATGTGCTGGCCAGCGACGACGGCGCCGTCGAGTACCGCTTCATCGCCAGCCTGCTGTCGTTGGACCACTGGGCGATTGACGCCTCATCCATTCGCAGGACCAGGCGAGGCACGGACGCGGCACGCCCGGACGGCACCGGCCCGGACCGTGAACTGCCGCTGGACGCGCTGGAGTTCATCATCGAATTCCGCGGCTCCCTGGGCATCAGTTCCGAGGTGCTGCCCACCTATCTCGAGGAAATCAGCAGTACGCTGGCCAGCCACGCCTACAAACAACATGCCGCCCGTCCGGGGTCGGAGCAGCTGGCCAGGGGCGTGAGCGCGGGCGCCGACCCCGTTGCCGACTTCCAGGCCATCGAAAGGGCCATGACGGAAGGGCACCCCTGCTTCGTGGCCAACAACGGACGCCTGGGCTTCGGCATCGGCGACTACCATGCCTACGCACCGGAGGCCGGCACCCCCGTCCAGCTGGACTGGCTCGCGGTGCACCGCTCCAAGGCCGTGTTCACTGCGAGCGCGGGACTGGACTATCGGGCCCACCTCGACGCCGAACTGGGCGCCGTCGCACTGGCCGGATTCGACGCGCAGCTGTCCGGACATGGCGTGAACCCGGACGACTACCTGCTGATGCCCGTCCACCCCTGGCAGTGGCAGAACAAGCTCGCCGTCACCTTTGCCGCCGAAATCGCACTGCAACACATCGTGCACCTGGGGTCCGGAGTTGACCAATACCAGGCGCAGCAGTCCATCAGGACGTTTTTCAACACGGCCGCGCCACAACGCTGCTACGTCAAGACGGCCATGTCGGTGCTGAACATGGGCTTCATGCGGGGGCTCTCCCCGCAGTACATGAAAGCCACCCCCGCCATCAACGACTGGCTGTCCACCCTGATTGGACAGGACGACACACTGGCACGCCACGGCCTGGCCATGCTGCGCGAAAAGGCCGCCATGGGCTACCACAACGGCTACTACGAGGCCGGTTCAGAACCCGGATCCCCCTACCGCAAAATGCTCTCCGCTCTGTGGCGGGAGAGCCCACTGCCGTTGCTGCGCCCGGGCCAGCAGTTGGCCACCATGGCGTCCCTGCTGCACGTGGACGGCGACGGCGTGCCGTTGGTCTCGGCCTTGATCCGTCACTCCGGCCTGGATCCCGCACAGTGGCTGCGCAGCTACCTGCGGGCCTACCTGGTCCCCGTGGTGCATTGCCTGTACCGCTACGAGCTGGCGTTCATGCCGCATGGCGAAAACGTGATCCTGGTGCTGGAGCACGGTGTTCCCGTGCGGGCCATCATGAAGGACATCGGCGAGGAGATTGTGCTGATGGGCGACGGCGTCGAGGTGCCCGGGGAGGTGGCGCGCATCAAGGCGAAGATCCCCGAGGAAGAGCGGGTCCTTGCCGTGTTCACGGACGTCTTTGACTGCATTTTCCGGTTCCTGGCCGCCATCATGGTGGAGGACGGCATGCTCGAGCAGGAAACATTCTGGGGTACCGTGGCCGGCGTCGTGCACGAATACCAGGCCAACCACCCGGAGCTTGCGAGCGCCTTCATCCGGCACGATGTGTTTGCCGCGGACTTTGATTTGTCCTGCCTGAACCGGCTGCAGTTGCGCAACAACAAGAACATGCTGGATTTGGCCGATCCGTCCGGCGGGCTGCAAATGGCCGGCAGGCTGGCCAACCCCTTGGCCGCGTTCCGGCACCCATCACCCTAGGGCACCCCCCTCAGGGTCCGGCGCACCCGAAAACGCCGGACCCCGCGGCCTGGATTTCGCCTGATACGCCCGCCCGGAAGCAAGCGTTCATGTATACAAAACAATGAACTTCTGGAAAATTATTGGAAATAGTCACCACTATCCCCCGCCTTTGTATACACTGAGGGAGTTGGTGGCACCAAGCCACCCAGGGCAAGGGAGGCGTGGATGCGAGCCAGCGAGAGGGCCTACGCCACCTTGCGCAGCGACATCGTGGACTGGCGGCTTCCTCCGGGCAGCGTGCTTGCAGAGGTGGAATTGTCGGACCGCCTGGGCGTTTCACGCACCCCGGTCCGGGAGGCCCTGGCCAAGCTGAGCGCCGAGGGACTGGCGGAACCGCAAAGCGGACGCGGCATGGTGGTCAGCGGCATCTCCCTGGACCACTTGGGGGAACTTTTTGAGCTGCGTTCGGCCCTGGAATGCCGGGCCGCCGAGCTGGCGGCCGCCCGGCGCGATCCCGAAGTCTTCCGAAACCTGTACGCACAGCTGTCCGACGCCGGCCGGCTCATCACCGACGCGGACCCGAGCCGGCACGACTATTACCGGCTGGCCGGGGATTTGGACGCCGCCATCGACGCCGCCGTCGGCAACCACTACCTGGCCCAGGCGTTGAAAAGCCTGCGCGTGCACCTGGTGCGCGTGCGCCGCCTCTCCAAGGACAACCCTGACCGCCTGCGCGACGCGGCACGCGAACACGCGGCCATTGCCCTCGCCATCGCCAACGGCAATGCCACCGTGGCCAGTGCCGCCACCACCGTCCACCTGGACAACAGCCTGCGCCATTTGCTCAGCTCGCGCCCGCCACCAGGACCAGCACCGTCGGCACCCACACACTAATCCTGAAACAGTATTTCCGTCCGTCTGAAAAGGAACTTCCCATGGTTATCCAGCACAAAGTCCGCGTCTACAAGAGCGAAGAGAATCTCCCCCGCGAAGACCAGCTGGCGTTCAAGATCGCCAAGGTTGCCGCCGACCCCGTCGCCGTCACGGCCGAGGTCACGGACATGATCATCAACCGCGTGATCGACAACGCCTCCGTGGCCATCGCTTCCCTGAACCGCGGGCCCATCGTTGCCGCCCGCGCCCAGGCACTTACACACGCCCCCTCCACCGGAGGCGCCGGCGCCTCCGTCTTCGGCATCACGGAGAAGGTCTCCCCCGAGTGGGCGGCCTGGGCCAACGGCGTGGCCGTGCGCGAGTTGGACTACCATGACACCTTCCTGGCCGCGGAGTACTCACACCCGGGCGACAACATTCCGCCGATCCTCGCCGTCGCCCAGCACACCGGCGCCTCGGGCGCCCAACTGCTGCGCGCCATCGCCACCGGCTACGAGATCCAGGTGGACCTGGTCAAGTCAATCTGCCTGCACGAGCACAAGATCGACCATGTGGCCCACCTCGGCCCGTCGGCCGCGGCCGGCATCGGCACCCTGCTCAACCTTGAGGTGGAGACCATCTTCCAGGCCGTCGGCCAGGGCCTGCACACCACCACGGCCACCCGCCAGTCCCGCAAGGGCGAGATCTCCACGTGGAAGGCGCACGCCCCCGCGTTTGCCGGCAAGATGGCCGTGGAGGCCGCCGACCGTGCCATGCGCGGGCAGACCTCCCCCGTGCCGATTTACGAGGGCGAGGACGGCGTCATCGCCTGGATGCTGGACGGTCCCGACGCCGAATACACCGTGCCGCTGCCGGCCGAGGGTGAAGCCAAGCGCGCCATCATGGACACCTACACCAAGGAGCACTCCGCCGAATACCAGGCCCAGGCCTGGATCGATTTGGCCCGCAAGCTGCACGGCGAGCACCCCGAGGTGACCAACCCGGACAACGTGGCGGGCGTGCTGATCAAAACCAGCCACCACACGCACTACGTGATCGGTTCCGGCGCCAACGACCCCCAGAAGTACGATCCCACCGCCTCGCGGGAAACCCTAGACCACTCCATCCCGTACATCTTCACGGTGGCCCTGCAGGACGGCTCCTGGCACCACGTGGACTCCTACTCCCCCGAGCGTGCCGGCCGCGCCGACACCGTGGCCCTGTGGCACAAGGTCACCACGGAGGAGGACGCCGAATGGACGCGCCGCTACCACTCCCTGGACATTGCGGAGAAGGCCTTTGGCGGCACCGTGGAGATCACCCTGAACGACGGCACCGTCATCACCGAGTCGATCGCCGTGGCCGACGCCCACCCGCTCGGCGCCCGGCCATTCGCCCGTGCCCAATACGTCAACAAGTTCCGCACCCTGGCTGCCGGCCTGGTTGAGGAATCGGAGATCAACCGTTTCCTGGCGGCCGCCGAGAATCTGCCCCACTTGGCCGCCGGCGAACTGGACCAGCTCAACATCACCGCAGCACCCGGCGTCGTCGACCTGGCCGCCGCACCCAAGGGATTGTTCTAACATGCTGTACTCCAAGAAAACCCCGGAGCAAAAGCGCCGGGATCTGCGCGCCATGCTGGTGCCCGGCGCAGCCCGCCAGTTCCCCGGCGCATTCAATCCACTCTCGGCCCGGCTGATTGAGGAAAAGAAGTTCGACGGCGTGTACATCTCCGGCGCGGTCCTCGCCAACGATCTGGGGCTGCCCGATATCGGCATGACCACCCTGACCGAGGTGGCGGCCCGCGGCGGGCAGATTGCCCGCATGACGGACCTGCCGTGCCTGATCGACGCCGACACCGGCTTCGGCGAACCCATGAACGTGGCCCGCACCCTCCAGGAGCTCGAAAATGCCGGACTGGCCGGCTGCCACATCGAGGACCAGTTCAACCCCAAGCGGTGCGGGCACCTGGACGGCAAGAACATGGTTGACCTGGACACTGCCGTCAAGCGGATCGCAGCCGCGGCCGATGCCCGGCGTGATGAGAACTTCCTCATCATGGCGCGCACCGACATCCGCGCCGTCGAGGGCCTGGCCGTTGCCATCGACCGCGCCAAGGCCCTGGTCGACGCCGGCGCCGACGCGATCTTCCCGGAGGCCATGAAGGACGTGGCCGAGTTCGAGGCCGTCTGCAACGCGGTCAACGTCCCCGTGCTGGCCAACATGACCGAATTTGGCAAGAGCGAACTGTTCACCCGGGACGCCCTGGCCAACGCCGGCGTGGCCATGGTCATCTACCCCGTGACCTTGCTGCGCAGCGCCATGGGTGCGGCCGAGCGGGTGCTGGACGCCATTTCGGCCGACGGAACACAGGAATCCGCCGTGCCCCAGATGTTGACGCGGGCCCGCCTCTATGAATTGGTTGACTACGAGGCGTATAACCAGTTTGATACAGGCATCTTCAATTTTCAGGTACCCGGCCTGGACATCGACACCAACAGCGCAAATCTCTAGGCACGAAGGAGCACCAACTGTGAGCGAAGAAGAGGTACGCAAGGGTCTTGCGGGAGTGGTGGCCGACTACACGGCCGTGTCCAAGGTCAACCCGGAGTCGAACTCATTGCTGTATCGCGGCTACCCGGTGCAGGAACTGGCCGCGTCCAAGACGTTTGAGGAAGTGGCGCTGCTGCTCTGGACGGGCGAGCTGCCCACGGAAACCGAGCTGACGGTCTTCAGCGCCTTTGAACGGGCCAACCGCTCGCTGGACAGCAGTGTCCGGGCCGCGATCGACCTGCTGCCCTTGGACTGCCACCCCATGGATGTGGCCCGCACGGCCGTCTCCGTACTCGGCGCCAACCACGCCCTGGCCGAGGACTCGTCCCCCGCGGCGGAACTGGACAAGGCGAAGTCGTTGTTTGCGCAGTTCCCGGCCATCGTGGCCTACGACCAGCGCCGGCGTCGTTCCCTTCCCCTCGTGGAATCCCGGACGGACCTGGACTATTCACAAAACTTCCTCTGGATGACGTTTGGTGAAGAGGCCGCGCCCGCCGTGGCCGAGGCGTTCCGGGTGTCCATGGTGTTGTATGCCGAGCACTCCTTCAACGCCTCCACGTTTACGGCCCGGGTCATCACGTCAACGTTGTCCGATCTGCATTCGGCCGTCACCGGCGCGATCGGGGCGCTGAAGGGACCGCTACACGGCGGCGCCAATGAGGCCGTCATGCACACCTTCGACGAGATCGGCATCCGCAAGGACGAGCCCCGCGAGGAGGCCGCCGCCCGGGCGAAGGCCTGGATGGAGGACGCCCTGGCCCAGAAGAAGAAGGTCATGGGCTTCGGCCACCGCGTCTACAAGCACGGCGATTCGCGCGTGCCGACCATGAAGGGCGCCCTGGATGCGATGATCGCGCACTTCGACAGGCCTGAGATCCTGGGCCTGTACGACGGCCTGGAGCAGGCCATGGACGAGGCCAAGGCGATCAAGCCGAACCTTGACTACCCGGCCGGCCCCACCTACCACCTGATGGGCTTTGACACGGACATGTTCACCCCCATTTTCATCGCCTCGCGCATCACGGGCTGGACGGCGCACATCATGGAGCAGCGCGCCGCCAACTCGCTGATCCGCCCGTTGAGTGCCTACAACGGGGTGGACGAACGCCACGTGGGGTAGTCGCAGGCCTTGCGGTGCCGCCACGGAGTATGGTGAGGTGAATCACTCGCATCACCCGTTTGAAGGAGCATCGTGGAGAAGTCATCGCTGACGGCCCTTGCCCGTGAACTGCTCGGCGTGGCGCGGGCCGGAACCAGCGGGCGCAGTGCCCGAACCGTTTACGGCGGCCACGAACGGGTGCTGCGGCAGACCGTGATCGCCATGAGGGCCGGCTCCGTGCTCGACGACCATGACAACCCCGGCGAGGCCACCATCCAGGTGCTGGGCGGGCGCGTGGTGCTCAAGGCGGGCGAGGTGTCCTGGGAAGGCTCCGCTGGCGACCATCTGGTGGTGCCTGTTGCCCGGCATTCGGTCAGTGCACTGGAGGACTCGACACTCCTGCTGACGGTGGCCAAGCCCTAGTCGGTGTGCGTGCTGTCAGATACGGTCTCGTTGTCCGGGTTCATGACAATGCGCCAGTGCCCTCGCCCGCCGGCCAGGAATGCAGGCAGCCAGTGCACGGCATCGGCCCACATCAGCGATTCCGGCAGCTCGCCCACGGCGTACCAGCGCGGTGCAATTTCATCGCTTTCGGCCGCCTCGCCGCTGAAGTCCCTGCACAGGTAAACAGTGGTGTGCATGTCCCATTCGGGCCTGGCCGGGAACACGAAATCCACGGTGCCTGCCGGGATCAAGCCGGCTTGTTCGACGACGATTCCGGACTCCTCCGCGACCTCCCGGCAGACGGCTTGCGCGGTGGTTTCCCCCGGCTCCACGTGGCCGCCGATCCCCACCACTTTTCCGGTGCCGAAGCCGGTCTTCTTCAGACCCAGCAGCACCTCTTCCGAGCCGTCAACGGTGCGGAGCAAGAAACACAGGGTCACGGCGGCAGTCATGCCTCCAGCGTAGGGCAACGGCGGCGACGGCGTGCCAAGCCGGTGAGGGCGGGTGAAGTTCACACGTCCTCGCCGGCTTGGCACGCCGTCGTTGCGGAAGAGGTTAGACGAACTGCCAGATCAGCGCGGCCATGCCGAAGCCGACCACGGAGAGCACGGTTTCCAGCACAGTCCAGGTCTTCAGGGTGTCCTTGACCGACATGTTGAAGTACTTGGAGATGATCCAGAAGCCGCCGTCGTTGACGTGGCTGGCGATGATGGAGCCGGAGGCGATCGCCATCACGAGCAGGGCCAGCTGCGGCTGCGAGTAGCCGGCAGCCAAGACACTCGGGGCCAGGATGCCGCCCGTGGTGACGATGGCCACCGTGGCCGAGCCTTGGGCGATGCGCATGCCGGATGCGATGACATAGGCGGAGAGCAGCAACGGCAACCCGGCGGTGGCCAGGGAGTCCGCGACAGCCGTACCGACGCCGGTGGCGCCCAGGACCGCGCCAAAGAATGCCCCGGCGCCCACAACAAGCAGGATCATGCCGACGGGACGCAGCGAGGATGAAGACAGCTCGGAGAGTTGCTCAACACTCATGCCGCGGCGCGTGCCGAGCAGCCACATGGCCAGCAGCACGGCCACGGTCAGGGCAATGGCCGGGCTGCCGAGGAACTGCAGGACGGTGCGGAGTCCGCCTGCGGGCAGCATGATGTTGCCGAAGGTGCCGCCCAGGATCAAGATCATGGGAGTGCCGATGGCCAGCAGCACGGTGCCGAGGGCGGGGTCGCCGAGGGCCTTGGCCTCATCGGACTCGGCGACAACACGGTCAGCGGGAACGTTCACCATGACGCGCTTGCCGATCCAGGTGCCCCAGAGGATGCCCGAGGCGAACCAGGCGGGGATGCCGCAGGCCAGGCCCATGATGATGACCCAGCCGAGGTCAACATGGAACAGCCCGGCGGCAGCGACGGGGCCCGGGTGCGGCGGCAGGAAGGCGTGCGTGACGGACAGGCCTGCCAGCAGCGGCAGGGCGTACAGGATCAGTGACTTCCCGCCCCGGACGGCGGCCACGTACACCAGCGGTGCAAGCACAAAGATGCCGATGTCGAAGAACACGGGGATGCCCAGCACAAAGCCGGTGATACCCATGGCCAGGGGCGTGCCCTTTTCGCCAAAGAGTTTCACGAGCCGGCTCATCAGCACCTCGGCGCCCCCGGAGCGTTCCAGGATCGCGCCCAATACGGTGCCCAGGCCGATGATCAAGGTGATGTGACCCAGGATGCCGGCGAAGCCCTTCTCAATGATCGAGTCGCTGCTCTTGGTGGCCGAGCCGACCAAGTCCTGCACGGACACCCCGCCCGCCAGGGCAACCAGGACACCCACCACCAGCAAGGCGATGAAGGGTTCAAGCTTGACCTTGATGATCAAGACCAGCAGGACGGCAATGCCCACCGCGGCCAGGAGCAAAAGCCCGGACGTGTCGTGGTGCAGCCAGTTCATAAAATCAGTCATGGAGTAACTTTCAAAAAAATGGTTAGCGGAGGATGCCGGTGAAGGCGGCGGCGCGGGCGGTGATCTCGGCCCAGGTCCCGGCGGCGACGACGGCGGGCGGCACCACGGCCGTCCCGCAGCACACGGCGATGGCGCCGGCTGCGAGGTAGTCATTGGCGTTTTCCGAGCTGATGCCGCCGGAGGGCAGCAGCTTCACGCCCGGGTAGGGGCCCTGCAGGTCCTTGAGGTACCCCGGGCCCATGGCGCGGGCCGGGAAGATCTTCACGACGGCCGAGCCCAGGTCCAGGGCCATGGCCACCTCGGTGGGGGTCAGCGCGCCCAGGGCGAACGGGATCCCCGCATCCGCGGCAACCTTGGCCACCTCGGGGCGGATGCCGGGGGTCACCAGGAACTGGGCGCCGGCACCGATGGCCGCCTTGGCCTGCTCGGAGGTCAGCACGGTTCCCACACCCACCACGGCGCCGTGCTCGGCCGCGGTTTCCGCGGCGCGGGCCACGTGCTTGAGCAGATTGGGCGTGGTGTAGGTCAGTTCGACGCCGGTGATGCCGCCGGCCACGAGGGCGCGGCAAAGTTCGGCGGCATCGGCAATCTCGGGCGCGCGGACGACGGCGATGGTGCGGTCTGCCTCGAGCCGGGCGATGAAGTCGGTGTTGTTCATGGTGTGGGACGGGTTCCTTCCGGGGTGCGGCGCAAGGCCCGGCCGGCGCGGGCGCCGGTGGGTGTGCCTGCCGTGATGGCGGCTGTGCCGTTGACAAAAACGTAGTGGATGCCGGTGGCGGCTTGGCGGGGGTTTTCGAACGTGGCGGTGGCGTCGACGGTCGCCGAGTCAAAGAGCACCAGGTCGGCCGCGTAGCCCAGCCGCACCAGGCCCCGGTCCACGAGTTTCAACCGGGCGGCCGGCCGCCCGGTGAGGTGGTTGACGGTTTCTTCAAGGCTCAGCAGGCCCAGTTCGCGGCAGTAGTGGCCCAGATAGCGCGGGAACGTCCCCCAGGCACGCGGGTGCGGTTTGCCGCCGACCAGGATCCCGTCGCTGCCGCCGGTGTGGGTGCGATGGACCATGATGGCCTGCACGTTTTCCTCGTGGCCCACGTGTTGGAGGATTCCGGTGGCCATCTTGTCGCGGAGCAGGATGTCAACAAAGACGTCAAAGGAATCCTGGCCGGATTCCCCTGCGATTTGGGCCACGGTCTTTCCCACGCAGGCGTCCAGTTCGGGGTTTTTGACGCCGGAGATTTCCAGGGTCTCCCATTCGGCCACCACGCCGTGGCAGCCGTCGGAGCCGTAGATCTCCACGTTTTCGCGAATCCGCACCAGGGTGTCGGGGTCGCGCAGCCTGTCCATGGTGGTTTGGCTGCCGCCGGCGGAGGCCCAGCTGGGCAGGATGGCGGAGAGCGTCGTGGCCCCGGGCAGGTACGGGTACGTGTCCAAGGTGATGTCCACGCCGTCGTCAAGTGCGCGATCGATCAGGCCCAACAGTTCCGGGGCGCGGCCCTTGTTGGGGGCAAAGTTCATGGTGGCGTGGGAGAGGTGCAGGGCACAACCGGTGTCGCGGCTGAGCTCGATCATCTCGTCATAGGCCTCCAGGGCGCCCTTGCCGTAGGAGCGGTGGTGCGGGGCGTAGAAGCCGCCAAAATCGGCCACGACTGCGCACAGCTGTGCCAGTTCCTCGGTGGTGGCGTACATGCCGGGGGTGTACGTCAGCCCGGAGGACATACCCACGGCGCCATCCTCCATGCCGGCGCGGATCAGTTCCCGCTGGGCGCCAATTTCCGCAGACGTCGCCTCACCGTCGCCGAAGCCGCGGACCATGGCCCGGACGGTGCCCTGGGGAATGAGGTAGGCGGCGTTCGTGGCGATGCCCTCGTCGAGGCGGTCCAGGTACTCCCCCACCGTGCGCCAATTGAAGTCAAAGTCCTCTGGGTTATCGTTCCAGCCGGCGATCTTTTGCCGCACGCCTTCGAGCGTGGCGTCGTCAATCGGGGCGTAGGACAGCCCGTCCTGGCCCAGCAGCTCCGTGGTGACGCCCTGGCTGAGCTTGGCGTAGTGGTCGGGGTTCAGGAACAGCTGCAGGTCCGAATGGGCGTGCATGTCGATGAAGCCGGGGCTCAGGACCAGCCCGGTTGCGTCAATCGCGCCGGGTTCCCCGGCGTGCGTACCGGGAGCGGCGATTGCGTGGATGGCGCCGTTTTCCAGCACGACGTCGGCAGCGAACCTGGGTGCGCCGCTGCCGTCCACCACGGTGGCGTTGGCAATGACGGTTCGCGCTGCGGGCGCGTTGGTGCGTGCCACGGCTTAGAAGAACGTGTGGATGAGATCCACTACGCGGTGGTCGTTGGCGGAGGCCAGCACGGGAATCAGCGTCCACTTGTCAAAGGCCGTGCACGGGTGGGACAAGCCTAGCCGGACCACGTCCCCGATCGCGACGGTGGTGGTTTCCGGGTTGAAGCGCAGGAAGGAGTGCTGGTCGTTGACGGCACTGATGGTGGCGCCTGTCAGGGCCGTCATCGCCCCGCCCAGGGCGCGTCCGAGCAGTTGGGGTTCGGGCAGTCCCTCGTCCACGGGCAAGTCGCGCTTGCCGGCGTCCAGGATGGCCAGTCCGGGTTCGGGGGCGGAGACGACGCGGGCCCAGCCGTGCATGGCGGAGGTGAACGGCTGAACGCCGGTCTGTGTGCCGCGGTTGAATGGGGAGATGCCGCGGTAGAAGCCGTCGTCGTGCACCAGGTAGGCACCGCTGCGGATAACCACCTCGATACGGGGCCCGCCGTCGTTGTCGCCGTCGGAGGCACAGGCGCCGAGCACGTCCACGACGTCGTCGAAGTAGGCGCTGCCGCCCGCGGTGACGATGATGTCGGCGCCGGGGGCATACAGATTTTCGGCGAGCAGGAGCTCGTGGAGTTCCTTGACGTCCGCGAGGTAGCCGCGCACCCTGGCCAGGGCGTCGGAGTCGGCCGTATGGGCCAGGGACCCTTCGTAGCCGCCCACCCCGACCAGGCGCAGGTGCGCTGCAGCGCTAACGGCCCGGGCCAGTTCAAGGCCCTGGGCCACGCCGCGGATGCCGGTGCGCCCGCCCTGGCCGCCGAGTTCCACAATGACGTCGATGACCGAGCCGGGCACGGCGGACAAGGTGGCTTCCTGCAAGGCAACTGTCTGCAGGGAATCGACCCAGGACACCACGGAGAAGTCGGGGCCCTGGGCGGCAGCCAGCCAGGTGATGGCCTGCGGGTCGGTCAGGCTGTTGGCGACCATGACCCGGCGCAGGCCGAAGGCATGGGCCACACGCAGCTGGGAGGCGTTGGCCAAGGTGATGCCCCACGCTCCGTTGTCGAGCTGTTCGCGCCACAGTTGCGGCGCCATGGTGGTCTTGCCGTGGGGTGCCAGCTGCACGCCCTTGCCGGTGCACCAGCGCGCCATGGAGCCGATGTTGGCGGCCATCGCCGTGGCGTCCAGGGTCAGCAGGGGCGTTTGAAGATCGCCCAGGGAAACGCCGTCGGCCACATAGGCGCCGGCGCTGCGGCCGTGTGCTGCGGCGGGAACGGCCTTGTGTTTCCAGCTCAGTTCCACCCCGTCCAGGGCATCCACCATGGCGGAGTTGAGCCCGGTGATGGTTTCCTGCGTATTCTTCCCTGACGGAGCGGTGCTGCCCATTGCTGTTTCCCTTCACTGGCCGAAAGTCCGGCCCCATTGCGTATTTTGCAACGCTAGTTGCAAACTCACCAAGAGCATGTCTAACATGGTCAGGATTCGCCCGTCAAGGCGGGAATGAGACGCCAGCCACGGAAACCGGGGCCGAAAACCGCATTCCCAAAGGGCGTACCGGTGAACCAACTGCCCCAAAAACCTGTGAGAGGAAGTGCCGAAGGTCCATGCTTTCAGTTGTATGCATCGGAGAGACCATGGCCATGCTCACTCCCACCCACAATGTCCCGCTCTCTGAGGCCACGGAGTTGTTCTACGGCGTGGGCGGCGCCGAATCCAATGTGGCCATGGGCCTGGCCGCCATGGGAGTTGACGCCCACTGGGTCGGCCGCGTGGGCCGTGACGGCTTCGGCACCCGCATCACCAATGAATTGTTGTCCCATGGCGTGGGGGTCGGCGGTGTCGAGGTGGACCCGTTGCTCCCCACCGGCCTGTACGTCAAGATCCCCGCGTCCTTGAATTCCGATTCCCGGGAAAGCTCGGTTTTGTACTACCGCCAGGGTTCGGCGGCCTCGGCCATGAGCCCGGCAACGCTGGAGAACCCGGCGGTGAAGAACCTCCTTGACCAGGCCGGGCTCATCCACCTCAGCGGCATCACCGCGGCGCTCTCCCCCGCGTGCCGGGCCATGCTGGCGGCCATCTTGTCCGCCCCCCGCAAGGGCCGGCTCATCTCCTTTGACGTCAACTGGCGCGGGGCGCTGTGGGCCAGCGAAGACAAGAGCATCCTGCGCACCCTGGCCAACCAATCCGACGTCGTGCTGGTGGGTGCCGACGAGGCCCTGCCGGCGTTCGGCACCAACGACGAAGCCGCCCTGCGGGCCCTGCTGCCGGACCCGGGCGTGATTGTGCTCAAGAACGCCGACACCTCGGCCATTGCGTTGCTGCGCGACGGCGGCCGGATCGAGGTGCCCTCGCTGTCTGTTTCCGTGCTTGAGCCGGTGGGTGCCGGTGACGCGTTTGCCGCCGGATACCTCAGCGGGGTGCTGTTTGGCCTGGACCAGCGTTCATCGCTGCGCCGCGGACATTTGAGCGCCGCCTGCACGCTGACCGTTCCCGGGGACCGCGGCCCGCTGCCCGCCGCGGAGGCGCTGACGCAGATCCTGGACTGCTCCGACGCCGACTGGGCCGCGACCCATGTGGCACCCGGCAGGATCGATTCGCCCGCACTGGCAGGGAGCACATCATGAGCCAAAGCCTGGTGCGGGCCCTCGGACTGCTGACCCGGCTGGCCGAACATCCGGCCACCCTGGATGAGCTTGCCGCCGGCTCCGACGTCCACAAGACCACGGTGATGCGGCTTTTGCACTCCCTGGAGGCAGAACATTTCCTGGTGCGCAACGCCGCCGGGCAGTTCCAGCTGGGCCGCAAGCTCTTTGAGCTCTCCTCCTTGGCGTTGGAACAACGTGACCTGCGCCAGGTGGCCCGCCCGCACCTGGCCCGGCTGAACGACGCCACCGGACACACCGTACACCTGGCCGAGCTCGAAGGCGCCGAGGTGGTATATATCGACA
>JBAUMA010000021.1:0-16006 GCA_049578485.1 Specibacter sp. | reverse complement strand
CCCCACTCCCTTTTGGTGCAGCTTAGGCCCGCTCGGCGGCCTCCACCACGTTGGCCAGCAGCATGGCACGGGTCATCGGACCCACGCCGCCCGGGTTCGGGGAGATCCAGCTGGCCACATTGGCGGCAGCGGGCTCCACATCCCCTGTGACAACAGCCTTGCCGTTGCCGTCGTCTACGCGGGACACACCGACGTCGAGCACGATGGCGCCGGGCTTGAGGTCCGCGGCCTTGATCATGTGCGGGACGCCTGCGGCGGCGATGACGACGTCGGCCTGGCGCAGTTCCGCGGCCAGGTCAACCGTGCCCGTGTGGGCCAGCGTGACGGTCGCATTGATGGACTTGCGGGTGAGCAGCAGGCCCACGGGCCGGCCGATCGTGACGCCGCGGCCCACCACCAGGACCTTCTTGCCCTTCAGCTCGATGTCGTGGCGCAGCAGCAGCTCCACGCAACCCTTGGGCGTACAGGGCAGCGGCGAGGTCATGGGCCGGTTCACGTTGGCCACCAGGCGGCCCAGGTTCATGGGGTGCAGGCCGTCGGCGTCCTTGTCCGGGTCCATGGCTTCAAGCACCACGTCCTGGTCAACGTGCGCCGGCAGCGGCAGCTGGACAATGTAGCCTGTGCAGGCCGGGTCCGCATTGAGCTGCCGGACGGCTGCCAGGACCTCATCCTGGGTGGCCGTCTCGGGCAGGTCGATGCGGATCGAGGTGATGCCAACCTCGGCGCAGTCCTTGTGCTTACCGGCCACGTACCATTGCGAGCCCGGATCCGAACCCACCAGGATGGTGCCCAGACCGGGAATGATGCCCCGGGCCGACAGGGCGGCGACGCGCTCTTTCAGCTCGGCTTTGATGGCCGCGGCGGTTGCCTTGCCATCAAGGATTTGTGCTTGTGCCACGCTTACCATTCTTCCTGACCGGGGTAGAGCGGGAAGTTAGCGGCCAGTGCCTTGACGCGGGCGCTGAGGGCGTCGACGTCGGCACCGCCCTTCAGGGCTGCGGCGATGATCTCGGCAACCTCGGTGAACTCCGCTGCACCAAAGCCGCGGGTGGCCAGGGCCGGGGTACCGATGCGCAGGCCCGAGGTGACCATGGGCGGGCGGGGGTCGAACGGGACGGCGTTGCGGTTCACCGTGATGCCAACGCTGTGCAGGAGGTCCTCGGCCTGCTGGCCGTCCAACTGCGAGTTGCGCAGGTCAACGAGCACCAGGTGAACGTCGGTGCCGCCGGTCAGCACGGACACGCCGGCCTCCGCAACGTCGGGGGCGTTCAGGCGGTCTGCAATGATCTTGGCACCTTCCAGAACACGGGCCTGGCGCTCCTTGAATTCCTCACCTGCGGCAACCTTGAAGGCCACGGCCTTGGCGGCGATGACGTGCATGAGCGGGCCGCCCTGCTGTCCCGGGAACACGGCAGAGTTCAGCTTCTTGGCCCATTCCTGCTTGGCCAGGATCACGCCGGAGCGCGGGCCGGAGAGGGTCTTGTGGACCGTGGAAGTGACGACGTCGGAGTACGGCACCGGGCTCGGGTGCAGGCCGGCGGCAACCAGGCCGGCAAAGTGGGCCATGTCCGTCCAGAGCAGGGCGCCCACCTCGTCGGCGATGGAGCGGAACGCGGCAAAGTCAAGCTGGCGCGGGTAGGCGGACCAGCCGGCGATGATGACCTGCGGCTTTTCGGCGATGGCCTGCTCCCGCAGCTTGTCCATGTCGATGCGGAAGGTGTCCTGTTCCACCTGGTAGGCGGCGACGTCGTACAGCTTGCCGGAGAAGTTCAGCTTCATGCCGTGGGTCAGGTGTCCGCCGTGGGCCAGGGACAGGCCCAGGATCTTCTCTCCGGGCTTGATCATTGCGGCGAGCGCCGCGGCGTTGGCCTGGGCGCCGGAGTGCGGCTGGACATTGGCGTATTCGGAGCCGAACAGGTCCTTGACGCGCTGGATCGCCAGGTTTTCGGCAACGTCAACGTATTCACAGCCGCCGTAGTAGCGGCGTCCCGGGTAGCCTTCGGCGTACTTGTTGGTGAGCACCGAGCCCTGGGCTTCCAGGACGGCGCGGGGGGCGAAGTTTTCCGAGGCGATCATTTCCAGCGTGTCGCGCTGGCGGCCAAGCTCGTCCTTCAGGACGGCGGCGATCTCGGGGTCCAGCTCGGAGAGCGGGGCATTGGTCACGGACTGGGTGGTGTTAAAAGACACGTCAGGACTCCTGGATGGGGAACACGAAAAAACACTTCTAGGCCAGATTATCCGGTGGAGGGGTGCCCATGCTTGGTGTGCCCACTGTGTGAAACCTTGTGTGACGTTTCAAGGCAGGGAGCACGGACTTCTTCCACCGCCAACCATTTCATTGGCGTTCGTGACCTCTCGTCCCAGGCGTACGATCGTGAGGTCTTCGCTCGTGCTGCTCCCCGGTGGTGTCCCACCTCATCGCCAGTCGCAACACGTTAACTGTAGTACAGGCCCGGTCCGGGACGGTAACCTTGGGCGGGTGACTGACTTGAACTCCCCCGACTCCCCCGCCGGCTTTGTCGTGACGCTTTCCTGCGCCGACCAGCCCGGAATTGTGCACGCAGTATCCGGCTCCTTGTTGGAGGCCGGTTGCAACATCACCGACTCCCAGCAATACGGCAACCCGGACACCGGCACGTTCTTCATGCGCGTTGCCGTGGAAACCACGACGTCGTTCAGCCGCCTCCGCGAGCACCTTGAGTCCGTGGCACAACAGTTTGACTTGAACTGGCAGTTGCACCGGGCCGGCTCCCCCGTGCGGACCTTGATCCTGGCGTCCAAGGCCGCGCACTGCATCAACGACCTGTTGTTCCTGCAGCGTTCGGGCACGCTGCCCATCGAGATCCCGGCGATCGTCTCCAACCACCGGGACCTTGAGCCGTTGGCGCAGTTTTACGGCATCCCATTCTACTACATCCCCGTCACCGCCGACACAAAGGCCGACGCCGAGGCGGCCCTGCTGGAACTCGTGGCCGAGCACGACATCGAACTGGTGGTGTTGGCCCGCTACATGCAGGTCCTTTCCGATGACCTGTGCAGCCACCTGGCCGGCAAGGCCATCAACATCCACCACTCGTTCCTGCCGTCCTTCAAGGGTGCCAAGCCCTACCACCAGGCCCACGCCCGCGGCGTCAAGATCATCGGCGCCACGGCCCATTACGTCACGGCCACCCTGGATGAGGGGCCCATCATCGAACAAGAAGTGATCCGCGTGGACCACGGACACTCCGTGGAAAACTTTGTCTCCGTCGGCCGCGCCGTGGAGGCCAGGACCCTGGCCCAGGCCGTGCAGTGGCACGCCGAACACCGCGTGCTCCTCGACGGCCACCGCACGGTGGTCTTCAACTAATGTGAAGTCTATGTTGCAGTTGTTGGACCGATTTCGCTGATTTTTCGCCGTTTTCGTCCAACAACTGCAACATAGACCCCGGGGGTCAGTCCAGGGACATCGGGCCGTACTCGGCCAGTTTGTCCCCCGGGCCCGGGTTTTCCGGCGCCGGGGTGCCGCCCACATGCTTGACCACGCCCCAGACGGCGTTTAGGGCGGTGGTGACGGCGCCGTCGGCCCAGCCTGCCGTCCAGGAGACGTCGTCGCCGGCCAGGAAGATGCCGCGCTGGTGTTCCGGCAGGCCCTCCTGCTCGAAGTGCGTGAACAGGCGCTGCTGGTACCGGTAGTGGCCCGGCAGGTTGGCCTTGAACGCGCCCATGAAGTTCGGGTCCGCTTCCCAGGAGACGGTGATGGGAGCGCTGACAATGTGGGAGGCGATGTCCACGTTGGGGTAGATCTGCGCCAAGGAGTGCAACATCAGCTCCACCCGTTCCTCGGCATCGAGCGAGAGCCACTTCAGGGCGTCGTCGTTCCAGGTGTAGGACAGCAGGATCACGGCGGGCTTGTCCGGGCCGTCATCCAGCAGGTACGTGGCCCGGTTGAGCCGGTCCGTGAGCGTCATCGACATGACCTCCCGTCCCGTGGCCGGGTCGATGTCCTTCCAGAACGGCCGATCCACCATGACGAAGGTCTTGGAGGACTGCATGTAGTGAGAGCGTTCAATGGCCGTCCACATGGGCGCCGCAAACAAGGATTCCTCCGTGTTGATGCGCGTGGAGAGCAGCCAGGACTGGCAGGTGCTGATGACCACCGGGAAGCGCCGCACCTTGCCCCAGCGTTCGGTGACTTCCAGCTGGCCGTCCTCCGCACGGGCAATTTTTGCCACGGCCCCGCGCGGGGTGCCGCCGTGGAGTGACTTCAGCGAGGTGCCTTCCGGCCACAAGACCGGGTTCGACGGCGCAGCCTCCCACAGTGCCTCAGGGAGCCTTTGCGCCCCGCCCACAATGCTGCGGTGGGCGTCGTCGGCGTCGGTGTAGACCACTCGCAGAATCTCCAGGATGGAGTTGGGGAAGTCGGTGTCCCAGCCGCCGGTGCCGAAGCCCACCTGGCCAAACGCCTCCCGATGCCCAAAGCCGGCCTTCTTGAACGATTCGCTGGCGGCGATGAAGCCGTAAAACGTCTGCTCGTCCAGTGCGGGAACCAGTGCGTTCCACAGCTCCTTGATGCGGGCGGTGTCCCGAGATCGGATGGCCTCCTGCATCTGGGTGAAACTCGCACCGTCGTTCACGGCCGCCCGCCACGCCCGCGCCACTTCGTGGAAGAACTCGGGCAGCTCGGCCTCGGTGGTGGCGTAGTGGGACTCCCCGGCCAGTTCAATCACGGTGCTGGAGGTCGCGGCGGACAACGGGTTGGGGAACTCGGCAGTTTCCAGGCCCATCGCCTCCACGTAGTGGTAGAAGGCGCGCCCGGAAACCGGGAACCTCATGCCGCCCAGATCGGCCGTGACCTCCGGCGCCCCCAGGAATCCGGCGGTCCGCAGCCGTCCGCCAATTTGTTCGGATTCAAAGATGACCGGTTTGAAGCCCAGCTTCATCAGCTCATAGGCGGCCACCAGCCCCGAGAGCCCGGCGCCGATGACGGCGACCTCGGTGCCGTGGGCGGCGTCGGGGATGTTGCCCAGTCCTGCCGGGTGGGCCAGGTAGTGGTCATAGCTGAACGGGAAGTCCGGGTTGAGCATCGTGATCGGTTCAGTCATGGTGTTTTGTCTTCCCGGCGGCAGGCAGGACGGCAGCGGAAGCCGCGGTCCCGGCGTCGAACATGTCAGTGGTATCCAATGAACGGGCGGTGAGTTCGTCGTATTCGGCAACGGTCAGTGCGGCAACGCGGGAGTTGCGGCGGCCGTAGCCGAAGTAGGCGAGCAGGCCCACGGCCATCCACGCCAGGAACACGATCCAGGTGATGCCGCCCAAGTTGATCATCAGGTAGATGCACATGAGCGAGCCCAGGATCGGGGTGACGGGGTAAAACGCCACCTTGTACGTGCGCTTGAGGTCGGGGCGGTTGCGGCGCAGGTAGATCACGGCCACGTTGACCAAGGCAAAGGCAAACAAGGTGCCGATGCTGGTGGCGTCGGCAAGGGCGCCCAGCGGGATCAGCCCGGCGGTGATGGCCACGGCGATGCCCACGATCAACGTGCCGGCCACTGGCGTGCCGTGCTTTTTGGAGATGCGGCCAAAGATTTTCGGCACCAGGCCGTCGCGGGACATGGACATCAGGATGCGGGTCTGCCCGTACAGCACGGTCAGCACAATACTGGCGATGGCGAGCACGGCGCCAATGGAGAACACGAGCGCCATCCAGGGCTGGTGCGTGATCTCCTGCAGGATCTGAACCAGTGCGGCTTGGGTGCCGGCGAACCAGGTCCACTCGCGGGCGCCGACGGCGGCGACGGCCACCAGGACGTAGAGGGAGGTGACGATGAGCATGGAGAGCATGATGGCCCGGGGGAGATCGCGCTGCGGGTTCTTGGCTTCCTCGCCCGCGGTGGAGGCCGCGTCAAAGCCGATGTAGGAGAAGAACACCCGGGATGCGGCGGCGGAGACGCCGGCTGCGCCCATCGGCATGAGCGGGCTGAAGTTGCCCGCATGGAAGGCGGTGAACGCGATGACGCAGAAGAACAGCAGGATGGCGATCTTGACGAACACGATCACGGTGTTGATGACGGCGCTTTCCTTGGCGCCGCGGATCAGCAGGACCATGGCCAGCAGGACGATCACCATGGCCGGAAGGTTCAGGAAGCCGCCGTCGCCCGGGGGCTGGGAGATCACGTCCGGCAGGCGCCAGCCAAAATTGGCCACCGATTCGTTGACATACTGTCCGGCGCCAACGGCCACGGCCGCAACGGACACCGCGTATTCAAGCACCAGGCACCAGCCACAGATCCAGGCCATGCCCTCGCCGAGCGTGGCGTAGGTGTAGGAGTAGCTGGAGCCGGACACCGGGACCATGCCGGCCATTTCGGCGTAGGAGACGGCCGAGAGCAGCGCGGCAATACCGGCGATGAGGAAGGAGATAAAAACGGCAGGGCCGGCCATGGGGATGGCGTCACCCAGGATGACCAGGATTCCGGTGCCGAGCGTGGCGCCGACGCTGATCATGGTCAGTTGGAGCACGCCGAAGCTGCGCACCAGCTGCCGGCCGTCGGATCCGTTGCCTGCCTCGTGGAGCATCTGGCCCAACGGCTTGCGGCGCATGAGCTGGGTGCCCAGTCCGACGGCGGGCCCACTGCGGTGGGGGCCCGCGGACGGGGAGGTCACCGTTGACCGCCCGCCGAGATCGTCTCGTAATGACATTGTTGAAGTCCAATTCTTGATCGGTTCATGCAAGTGCAGGAGTTGCTTCCAACCCCAACAATACGACTGTGACACACATCTCACGAGAGTGCAAAACATCCTGTACGCTTAATCCATGAGACAAAATGCACCAGCGGCCACTGTGCCGCAAGCCACCACAGCGCAGGTCAGCGTCGACCTGGACGCGATCGGACACAACGTGCGCATCCTGCGCGAGCACACCAGGGCCCCGCACTTCATGGCCGTCGTGAAGGGCAACGCCTACGGCCACGGCCTGCTGGAAACCTCCCGCGCCGCGCTGGCCGCCGGCGCCGACTGGCTCGGCACGGCCCAGCTCTCCGAAGCCCTCACGTTGCGGCGGGCCGGCGTCACCGCACCCATCCTCGCCTGGCTCTACCTGGCCAGCACCTCCTCCGCCGCCATCGCCGACGCCGTGCGCCATGACATCGACGTGTCCCTGGGCAGCGTAGCCCAGCTCGACGTGGTCGCCGGGACCGCCCGTGAGCTGGGGCGCACGGCATTTATCCACCTCGAACTGGACAGCGGCCTGAGCCGCGGCGGCGCACGGAGCGAGGATTGGCCCGCCCTCGTGACGGCCGCCCGCGATGCCGAACTTGCCGGCCACGTCACGGTGCGCGGCGTGTGGACGCATCTTGCCTGGGCGGACGTCCCCGCCCACCCCGCCAACACGGCCGCCGTCGCAGACTTTGAGCGTTCGGTGCAGGAAGCGCGCGACGCCGGGCTGGCGCCGACGCTGCGGCACGTCTCCAGTTCCGCAAACATTCTGGCCCGGCCGGAATTCCACTTTGACATGGTGCGCGCGGGCCTGGCCATGTACGGCCTCTCCCCCGCCGACCACCTGGACCCCGCCTACTTTGGACTGCTCCCGGCATTATCCGTGTCCGCTCCCGTGGTGCTGGTCAAACAAGTTCCGGCGGGCACTGGCGTCAGCTACGAACACCAGGCCATCACCCACGAATCCCGCTACCTCGGCCTGATCCCGCTGGGCTACGCGGACGGCATTCCCAAGGGAATCTCCGGCAGCAGCATTGTCATGGTGGGCGGAAAGAAAGTTCCCGTGATCGGCAAGGTGTGCATGGACCAGTTCATGGTGGATCTGGGCCATGAAACAACGGTGCAGGTGGGTGATTCCGCGCTCCTGTTCGGCGATCCGCATGTGGGGGCGGCGAGCGCCGATGACTGGGGTTCGGCCATCAACAGCCACGGCGATGAGATCATCAACAGGATCGCCCCCCGGCTGCAGCGGGTGTACACCCATGGACATTAGCTCCGACGGCGGCCGGGTCCGGGCGCTGCCGCTGTCCGAAGCGGAAGTCGAGTCCCGCTTCCGCTCCGTCACCCTGGACCAGTTCCTCGCCGAACTCCCCAATGACCTCACGCTCCTGCACGACGCCGGCCTGGACGCCAGGCTGCGCTGGGTGGAACCGAGCGAGTTGGCCGACCCGACCCCTTACTTGATGGACGGGGAGTTTGTGCTGACGGCCGGACTGCCCCTGCTGGGCGACGGCGGCACCGCCGACGCCATCGACGCCTACGTCGAGCGGCTGGCCAAGGCCAAGGTATGCGCCCTCGGGTTTGGGCTGACCCCCTACCACGACGAGGTTCCCCCTGCGCTGATCGCATCGTGCAGGCGGCACGGCCTGGCGCTCGTGGAGGTGCCGCCGACCGTCCCGTTCGCCGCGATCGGGCTGCAGTTTGCCCAGTTGCTCGAATCCGACTCCGCCAAGGTGTTCCGCCGGTTGGCCGAAACCAACAGGCTGCTCATGCGAGCCGTCCTCTCCGCCCGCCCCGACCAGGAAGTCCTGGGGACGCTGGTGCAACGGGTGCCCTGCTGGGCGGTCCTCGTGGGCGCCGACGGCAAGGTGCGGGCCCGCGCCGGGACCAACCCGGCCGACCTCGCGGTCCTGGGCCCGTTGCTCGAACGGCTGTTCTCGGGCTCGGGGCCGCGCGTCGAGCTGGACAGCTACCCGGCCGCGGGCTCCGAGTTTGTCGTGGGGCATCCCCTGCGCAGTTCCCGCGACGTCAACCTCGGCGCCCTGGTGATTGGCTCGGCCGAGCGGCTGGCCCCGGCGCACAACAACATAGTCTCCGCCGCCGTCGGCCTGCTGGAATTGCTGTCCCGCCAGCGCACCAGCGGTTCCCTGGCACCGAGCCAGCTCGCCACCGCGCTGCTGCTCCACCCGGAAACGTTGGCCGGCGGCACCTCACGGCAGGTCTCGGCCGCCAAGGATCTGCTGGCACAAAGCCTCTCCTCAACCCGTTCGGCACCCATGCGGGTGGTGCAGGGCGTGAATGTGGACGCACCGCAATGGCGCAGTTCCGACAGTCCCGTCCGTGAACTCCTGCAGTGGCGGCGCATCTTCGACACCAAGCTGGTGGAGATCACCGACTACGGATTTGCCGCGGTGACTCGACTGAAGGTCGACGACGCCGCAGTCGCGGAGGTCGAGCGGCTCGGTTGGCGGCTGGTGGTGGGCGACCCCGTGGAGCCCAACGACCTCCCGGCCGCCTACCAACGGGTCGCGTCCCTGCGGTCCCGGGCCCGCGCCACGGGCGAAACCCTCCGCGTCGATTCAGTCACCTGGTCGGTGACGGGCCTGCTGGGCAGGGAGGCCGGCACCATGCTGGCCGAACAAGTCCTCGGGCCCCTGCTCGAGTTGGAGCCCGAACGGCACGAGGCCCTGCTGACGGTGCTGCGCGGCTGGCTGGCCCAGAACGGCAATTGGGACGCCACCGCCAAGGCGCTGGGCCTGCACCGCAACAGCGTCCGCCGGCAGATCGGCGTGGTGGCGGAACTCCTGGACCGGGACCTGAACGACGCCCAAACCCGCGCTGACCTCTGGATCGCGCTGCAATATGCATAGACGGTGATCGAGAGTACGCGTAGACGGTGATCGAGCCTGTCGAGATCCAGTCTGCGGACCGCCCGCGGACCGGCATTTCCTCGGCGACTTCCCGGGCTCCTGCTACGTATCCCACGCCCGATAGAGGTCCGGGCGGCGCTCGGACAGGTATGGGACCTCTGTGCGCGTGGCGTGGATGGTGTCGGCGTCCAGGCGTGCGTACAGCAACTCGGCGTCCGGTCCGGCGGAGGCGAGCAGTCCGCCGTCGGGCCCGGCAATGACGCTGCCGCCGCCAAAAACGACGCCGGCCTCCGTCCCGCAATGGTTTGCATAGGCGATGGCCACATGGTTTTCCAGCGCCCGGGCCCGAACCAGCAGCTGCGGCACCTCGTCAAAGCCGTGCGCCAATGCCGTGGGAACCAGGACCACATCGGCCCCCCGGACCGCGGCGGCGCGCACCGTCTCGGGGAATTCGACGTCGTAGCAAATCACCATGGCCACGTTCAAGCCACAAAATCTGACGACGCCGGGCGGCTCGGTGGCGCCGGAAAAGGCCTTGCGCTCCTCGTTGCCGAAAAGGTGCACCTTCCCATAGTTGAGGAGCTCGCGGCCGGTGGCGTCCAGGAGGGTGGCGGCGATGGTCAGTTGGCCGGCCTCGTCGGGGCGCGGGAGGCTGTACACCAGGCCGATCCCATGGTTCCTGGCGATGTCTGCGAGTTCTTGACGAATCGCCGGCAGGACCGCGGGGTCCAGGTCCGCGTCGATGCCCAGCGGGTCGTAGCCAACGGCAAAGAGTTCGGCGGTCACCAACACATCGGCACCCGCAGCGGAGGCCTCCGCTGCGGCGGCCGCCATCGTTGCCAGGTTCGCCTGGATGTCCAGGGGTGTGGCATTGGCCTGCAGCAGTGCCACCAGCATCTTTGCTCCTTGTTGTCGCGGCGGGAATTCCTCTAGCTCTCCACGATAGTCTCGCCGGGGCAACGGCCGTGGGGCCAAATTAACCACGTCACCGTCAATCCGGGACGATTTATCCGTTGCGCACCGCGGTCTTCGGTACCATCGGCAGGGAGAGCAACTTTCGTGCGCCCGCAGGCGCCCTTCCGCCCACGACGAAATGGAACCATCATGAACCAGCTGATCACCTTCGACGGCCATACGCCCTCCGTTCACGAGAGCGCGTTCGTTGCGCACAACGCCACCTTGATCGGGCAAGCATCCCTGGGTCCCGGTTCCAGCGCGTTCTACGGAGTGGTGGTGCGCGGGGACACCAACACCATCACGGTTGGCAGCGATTCGAACCTGCAGGACAATGTGGTGCTGCACGCCGATCCCGGCTTCCCCACCAGCATCGGGGACCGTGTCAGCATCGGCCATGGCGCCGTTGTCCACGGTTGCACTGTGGAGGACGACTGCCTGATTGGCATGGGCGCCACCGTCATGAATGGCGCCGTCATTGGCACAGGGTCCCTCGTTGCCGGAGGCGCAGTGGTCCTGGAAGGCGCACACATCCCGCCGGGTTCCCTCGTGGCGGGGGTGCCGGCAAAGGTGCGCCGTGAACTGACGGAAGAGGAACGCCTCCATGTTCGCGAAAACGCCGTGAACTACAAGGCCCTGGCAGCCAAGCACAAGGATTTGCAGGGCTGATCCGGCGGGCCATGACAATTTGTTCACCCGTTGAACACAATTGGAGAATGGCGCGTTAACTTCTTGACTCCATAGAGGGTTTGGTGCACGCTTCTAGGTATGGCCGACCAAGACCCCACCCCCGTGACTCGCAGGCGGGCAAGCAACCCCGGCTCGCAAAGCGCCCTCCGCGGGCGGAACCAGCAACGCATCACGGAGCAACTCATCAAAGGGGGGCCCTCCACCCAGGCGGATCTTGCCCGTAGCACGGGATTGTCGACGGCTACGGTGTCGAACATCGTCAAGAGCATGGCCACCATGGACCTGGTCTCCCTAACTCCAACCACCAGTTCGGGGCGCCGGGCGATATTCGTGCGTTACAAGGGGCGCGGCGCACTCGCAGCCGGGATTGACTTCGGCCGCACACACGTACGAATCGTGCTTGCCGACACCGGCTATCACGTGGTGGCCGAACGGGAAATCCCCCTACCGCGGGGACACCAGGCTGTGGACGGAATTCGGGCCGCCTCGGGGCTGCTGGAGGAACTCCTGGCTGAGGCTGGCGTCTCGCGGGCCGACCTCAGCGGCGCCGGCGCCGGGATTCCCGGCCCGATCGACAGCCGCAACGGCAAGGTGGTCCAAGGTGCCATCCTGCCGGAATGGGTCGGCATCAACATCCACCGCGAGCTTGAAAAAGCACTCAAGATCCCCGTATTCGTTGACAACGACGCAAATCTAGGCGCGTTGGCCCAAGTCACCTGGGGCGACCACAGCGGTGTGCGGAACTTGATGTTCGTCAAGATTGGCAGCGGCATCGGGGCAGGCCTGATCCTCAACGGCGGCCTCTTTCACGGCGCATTCGGGGTGACAGGGGAAGTCGGCCACGCGTCCATCGATGAGCGCGGGATCATTTGCCGCTGCGGCAACCGCGGCTGCCTGGAAACGGTTGCCTCCACCGCCACCATGGTGGAATCACTGAGCCGCGGACTGGCCCAGCCCATTTCCGTGGCCGACATCCTCCGGCAGGCATCCGCCGGAGACCCCGCCACGCTGCGGGTCCTGGACGACGCCGGGACCGCCATTGGCAGGGCGCTGGCGTACGCGGCCAATTTGATCAGCCCCGATGTCATTGTCATCGGCGGCCCGCTCACGGAACTGGGTGAGTTGCTCCTGGGTCCAATCCGCCGTGGACTGAAACGCCACACGGTTCCGTTCATTGGCGAGCGGACGACGCTCGCCATGTCACCGCTGACGTCCCGGGCCGAGGCGCTCGGTGCCGCAGCCCTGGTCTTCCACAACGAGCCCACAACATTAAGTGTCTAAACCGTTACCATCCCGTTGCGTTAAAGACTTGACGCCAAGAATGTGAACTAGTTTACTTTTCTCAGTACCTTTTGCACGGGGTACGCCGCTGTAGCCCCACCGTTCGGGGTTCCCGCGATCAGCCCTGATGCCGGCACACCTGCCGGCCGGGTCCGACAAAGTTGTCCGTTGTGGAAGGCGTAAAGCATTATGGTGACCCCCAACCCTGTCATCCTCGAGATGCGCTCCATCACCAAGGAATTCCCCGGGGTCAAGGCCCTCGCCGACGTTTCCATCACCGTTCGAGCCAGCGAAATCCACGCGATTTGCGGTGAAAACGGAGCCGGCAAGTCCACCCTCATGAAGGTCCTTTCGGGTGTCTACCCGTATGGCACCTACCAAGGCGACATCGTGTATCAAAACGAAGTGGTCCAATTCAAGGACATCCGGGCCAGTGAGGCCGCCGGCATCGTGATCATCCACCAGGAACTGGCGCTCATTCCGGAACTGTCCATCACCGAAAACATCTTTCTGGGCAACGAACCCACCCGGTTCGGCATCATCAACTGGGCCGAGGCGCGCCTGCGGACCCTGGAACTCATGGCCCGGGTGGGCTTGTCCGAGGACCCCGATACCCCGGTCAAGGAAATCGGCGTCGGCAAGCAGCAGCTCGTGGAAATCGCCAAAGCCCTGAACAAGTCCGTGAAACTGCTGATCCTGGATGAGCCCACCGCCGCCCTCAACGAGTCCGACTCCCAGCACCTGTTGGACCTCATCCGGGGCTTGAAGGGCAAGGGCATCAGCTCCATCATGATCTCCCACAAGCTCAACGAGATCGAGCAGGTCTCCGACTCCATCACCATCATCCGCGACGGCAAGTCGATCGAGACCCTCGATGTCAAGGCCGATGGCGTCGACGAGGACCGCATCATCAAGGGCATGGTGGGCCGGACCCTGGAGTCCCGGTTCCCCGACCACACACCCAAGATCGGCGAGGTCTTCTTCGAGGTCAAGAACTGGACCGTGGGCCACCCGCAGATCTCGGACCGCCTGGTCTGCAAGAACTCCAGCTTCAACGTCCGCCGCGGTGAAATCGTCGGATTTGCGGGACTCATGGGGGCAGGGCGCACGGAGCTGGCCCGTTCCATCTTCGGGCGCTCCTACGGCAACTACGTCTCAGGGCAAATCATCAAGGACGGCAAGGAGATCACCCTCCGAAACGTTCCCCAGGCCATCAAACACGGGCTTGGCTACGTCACCGAGGACCGCAAGACCCTTGGCCTAAACCTGCTGGACGACATCAAGACCACCACCGTCTCGGCCAACCTCGATGCCATCTCCAAGCGAACAGTGGTTGACCTAGACAAGGAATACGCTGTCGCCGAGCAGTACCGCAAGCAGTTGCGCACCAAGACACCCAGCGTGGACGAGGGCGTCGCCAAGCTCTCCGGCGGGAACCAGCAAAAGGTGGTCCTCGCCAAGTGGATGTTCACCGACCCCGACCTGCTCATCCTCGACGAACCCACCCGCGGGATCGACGTCGGCGCCAAGTACGAGATCTACGGAATCATCCAGGCCCTGGCCAACCAAGGCAAGGGCGTCATTGTCATCTCCTCCGAACTGCCAGAGCTGCTGGGCATCTCCGATCGGATCTACACGATCTTCGAGGGGTCCATCACCGGCGTCCTCAACAAAAACCAGGCCAGCCAGGAATCGCTGATGAAACGCATGACCGCTGCCAAGAAATCTGCCTAGACCAACGGGAAGAAACAGGACCCCCACCATGAACGCCATCAAACAGCTCTTCGGCGGCAACACCCGCCAATTCGGGATGATCTTCGCACTCGTCGCCCTGATCATCTTCTTTCAATGGAAAACGGGCGGGGTGATCCTCACCCCAGATAACGTCATCAACCTGGTCAACGGCTACTCCTACATCCTCATCCTCGCCATCGGCATGGTGCTGGTCATCATCGCAGGCCACATCGATCTCTCCGTCGGCTCTGTCGCCGCATTCGTCGGCATCGTGGTGGCGCTCACCATGCGTGACTGGGGCCTGCCCTGGTACATGGGCATCGTCGTCGGCCTCGTGCTGGGCGCGCTCATCGGAGCCTGGCAGGGCTTCTTCGTTGCCTACGTCGGCATCCCGGCATTCATCGTCACCCTGGCCGGCATGCTCCTCTTCCGTGGTGCCAACCAGTATTTCGGCAAGTCACTAACTGTCCCCGTCTCCACCGACTTCCAGTTCATCGGCGCTGGCTACCTGCCCGAAATCGGCCCGGACACCGGCTATAACAACCTGACGCTCCTGATCGGTTTCATCGTCGTCGCCGCACTCATCTGGGGTGAGCTCCGCAGCCGCCGCAAAGCCGTTTCCCTCGGTGCAGACGTCAAGCCGCTCTGGGTGACAATCGTCCGGCTCGTCATCCTGTGCGGAGTGGTTCTGTACGCCACCTACCTGTTTGCGACAGGCCGTCCCGGCACATCCTTCCCGGTTCCCGGCATCATCCTGGGCGTGTTGGTCCTCGCATACGGCTTCATCTCGGCCCGGACCACCATCGGTCGCCACGTCTACGCCGTCGGTGGCAACCGCCACGCGGCCGCCCTCTCCGGCGTCAAGAGCAAGCGCACTGACTTCCTGGTGATCCTTAATATGGCCGTGCTGGCCGGCCTGGCCGGCATGATCTTCGTGGCCCGTTCCAATGCGTCGGGTCCGTCCGACGGCGTCGGTTGGGAATTGGATGCCATCGCCGCCGTCTTCATCGGTGGTGCTGCGGTCACGGGCGGTGTCGGGACGGTGGTCGGATCCATGATCGGTGGCTTGGTCATGGCGGTGTTGAATAACGGGCTCCAGCTCATGGGGGTCGGATCGGATATGACCCAGATCATCAAGGGCCTGGTCTTGCTGGCCGCCGTCGTCTTCGACGTCTACAACAAGTCCCAGGGCAAGCCCTCATTCATTGGCCTGATCATGAAAAAGATGGGCGGCAAGGACAACCCCGATCTTGACGTTGCCCACCCGCTAAAAGACACCGTCAAGGTCGAACCCTAGACACTTCTCTCCACTGCAACACTTCCCGCAACCCCAACAGAAAGCTAACAACAATGTTCAAGCTCAATAAAGCCGCCAAATCCATGGCCGTTGTCCTGGCGGTCTCCGCCTTGGCACTCACGGGCTGCGGCCGTGCGGCGACTCCAGAAGCCTCGGGCAGCGCCGGCGGCTTCGCTGCGGGCTCCCTCATCGGTGTGGCTCTTCCGCAGAAGACCAGTGAAAACTGGGTGCTCGCCGAGAAGCTGTTCAATGACGGCCTAACCCAGGCCGGCTTCAAGGGTGACGTCCAGTTTGCCAACGGCGGTGTGTCCGAGCAGCAGAACCAGATTAGCTCCATGGTCACCAAGGGCGCCAAGGTCATCATCGTCGGCGCCATCGACGGCGGCCAGCTGGGCACCCAGCTCAAGCAGGCTAAGGATGCCGGCGCCACCGTCATCGCCTACGACCGCCTGTTGCTGAACACGGCCAACGTCGACTACTACGT
>JBAUMA010000020.1:0-6937 GCA_049578485.1 Specibacter sp. | reverse complement strand
GGGCATGGGGGTCCGGGAGCGGCTTCGGGCGCCCGCGAAGCGGGCGGGACCCCCATGCCCGGTGGAGGCGGGGCTGGTCTCGACACCCTCGACCACAGGGGCCGGCGCCGCCGTGCGCTCGTTCATGCCCATGCCCAGGGTGCCGCGGTACACAATCACCGCGGCGACCACGGCAAGCACGGGCACCGTGGCGAACACCCAGCGCCAGCCAAAGTGGTCGGTGATAACGCCACTGAGGGCCGGGCCCACAATGGAGGGCAGCAACCAGGCGGCCGCGAGGGCACCAAACATCTTGGGCCGCAGGTGGGCGGGAAACACGCGGGCGATCGCCACGTAGAGTGCCACGCCGTCGAGCCCCGTGCCCAGGCCCTGCAGCGCACGGGCGGCGACCAGCCATCCCATGGTGGGCGCGGCCGCGGCGCAGGCCAGCCCTACCACGTAGATCGCGACGCCCGTGAGCAGCGGCTTTTGCGGACCGGCACGATCAATCCAGATGGCGGCCAGCGTCATGGACACCACGGAGGTGGCCATGGTGATGCCAAAGGCCAGCCCGTACAGGGGGAGCCCGTTGAGCTCCTTCGCCGCCTGCGGCATGGCTGTGGTGATGGCTGCGGCGGAATACGCCACCATAAACGCCAGGCCGAAGAAGCCGATGGTGGCACTGCGGTAGGCCTGGCTCCAGATGGTAACGGGCGCGCTCACAGGGGGAGGCGGTGGTTCAAAGTCATAGGATTAGCCTAGTTAAGACTGGGCGGGGCGGGCGACGCTGCGTGGCAATGGCATGGATTGCAAGGAGAAGACGTGGAATTTTCGGCACGGTACGTGGCACTGGGCGACTCATTCACCGAGGGCCTGGGGGACTCCGATCCTGCCTTGCCGAACCAGGTTCGCGGCTGGGCCGACAGGACCGCCGAACACCTGGCCGCCACCCAGCCGGCCGGAACCTTTGGCTACGCCAACCTGGCCATTCGCGGCAAGAAGATGGGCCAAATCCTCGCCGAGCAAATCGACGTTGCGGTGGCCATGAAGCCAACCCTGGTCACCGCTTACGCGGGCATCAACGACATCCTGCGACCCAAGGTGGACATTGACGCCATGATCGCCAGCTATTGCGACGGGATCGCCAAACTGGCCGGCACGGGTGCCCGGGTCCTGATTTTTACCGGTTTTGACGCCAGTAGTTCCAAGGTGTTCGCCGGGATCCGCGGCCGCACCGCCGTGTACAACGAACTGGTCCGGGAGGTGGCCGACACCCACGGCGCCGAAATCATCGACTACTGGCGCTTCCGCGAATACAACGACTGGCGGCTGTGGGGCGTCGACCGCATGCACATGTCCACGCCCGGGCATGTCAATATGGCCAACCGGGTCCTGGAAACGCTCGGCGAATCCGCGCGCATCCCCATGCCCGTACTCCCGCCCATCCCCGTGCGGACTACGGCGGAAACGCTCAAGGACAATGCGGCCTGGACCCGGGAGTATGTGGGCCCGTGGATCAGCCGCCGCCTGCGCGGGGTCTCCTCGGGCGACAACCTCAGCGCCCGCTGGCCCGAGCTGCATTCCCCGCAGGCCGGGCACTAGACACGCATGGTTGTGCCTTGGCTTCCTTGTTTAACGCGGGCATGATATGAGCCAATTGGCGTTAAACGGCCCCGTGGAACTAGACTGGGTAGGCGCTAGGTGGCGCGGAGCGTGTGCAATTGCTCCGGTTTGCGGTGATTACCCTCCTGCAGGCCGGTAGTTAGGGGCTCAAGTTGCGTGCCTTCCAGTATTCGCCGGACCAGATACGGTCCCCTTCATCTTGAAAAAGACGATGGGAATCATGCTGTCCAAGGACGAACGCCGCCTAACCGCACGGTTTGCACCAGCGAACCGTTCCCATTCATTAATTAGGAGTGATCATGGCAGCACATTGCCAGGTGACCGGAGCCGAGCCGGGCTTTGGACATAGCATTTCGCACTCGCACCGCCGCAACAAGCGTCGGTTCGATCCGAATATCCAGAAGAAGCGCTACTGGGTACCGTCCTTGCGCCGCAACGTTACGTTGCAGCTTTCCGTCAAGGGTATTAAGACCATCGACGCACGCGGCATTGACTCCGTAGTTGCCTCGATCTTGGCTCGTGGGGTGAAGCTCTAGTGGCAAAAGACAAGGACGTACGTCCGATCATCAAGCTGAAGAGCACCGCGGGTACCGGTTTCACGTACGTAACCCGCAAAAACCGTCGTAACACTCCGGACCGTTTGGTCCTGAAGAAGTACGATCCCAAGATCCGTCAGCACGTCGAATTCCGAGAGGAGCGCTAAGACTATGGCTAAGAAGTCCATGATCGCTAAGAACGAGCAGCGCAAGGTCATCGTCGAGCGTTACGCTGAGAAGCGCCTCGCCCTGAAGAAGGCCCTCGTTAACCCGGCCTCCACCGACGAAGAGCGCGAAGCGGCCCGCCTGGGCCTGCAGAAGCTCCCCCGCAACGCATCGCCGGTGCGCGTTCGCAACCGCGACGCCATCGACGGCCGTCCGCGTGGAACGCTCCAGAAGTTCGGCATCTCCCGTGTTCGCTTCCGCAAGATGGCGCACGCCGGCGAACTGCCCGGTATCAAGAAGTCCAGCTGGTAAATTCCGGCTCCTAAAGGGCGGTGACCGTTACGGTCACCGCCCTTTTTGCTGCCTAAGGGCAAGTTTTCGCGGCGTCAACCGGCGTCAAACGGGCCCCGCGGCACTTGGCTGATAGCGAAAAAGCCCGGCTTCTGGGCAAAAGCGGCCCCAAAAACCCCGAAAACAGGCGTATTTGCGCCGAATCCCGGGGAAAAAATGATAAGTTCGCTAGCAGTGGTTGACACGCAACCGCGTGGAATTGAATTTTCTTGATCGTCCAGGAGGACAAACATGGCTAAGAATCGTAGCGAACTGGTTGCTGAAGTTGCTGCAAAGGCTGAGACCAGCCAGACCGCAGTAAACGGCGTTCTGGATGCTCTCTTCTCGGTATTCGAGAGCTCCGTTGCCGCAGGCGAAAAGATCACCATCCCGGGCTGGCTCTCCATCGAGCGCACCGACCGTGCAGCTCGCACCGGCCGCAACCCGCAGACCGGTGAGACCATCCAGATCGCAGCAGGCCACAGCGTCAAGCTGTCCGCTGGCTCGAAGCTGAAGGCTGCTGTCTCCACCAAGAAGTAGTCTTTAGACCCATTACGTGAAGGTGGCCCCGCCTGGTGGCCGCCTTCACGCATTTAAGCTCCGGCATCCTGAGAACTCCCTGATTCGCCCTAATCCGCCCGGGTGAAAGACAATGGAAGGGTGCCAGCCGTAGATTCCACCCCAGCCACCTCATCCCGCCCGGACCTTGCCGAGGCGGCCGGTTCCCCGAATGGGAACTTTGCCGACGGCATTCGCAGCCGTTGGTGGTGGCTCGGACTGGCGGCGGCGCTGCTCGGCGTCGTCGGTGCGCTGCTGTGGACGGGGGCCGCGGCCGCACAGGACCTGGCCGATCCCGGCGCCTTGACGCGCTGGGGCCTGCCCGTGGCGACCACGATCCACAACCTGGCGCTGGCCACCGTGGTCGGCTCGCTCGTGTTTGCCACCGTGATCCTGCCCAAGGATCTCAAGGCCCGTCGCACGCACACCGGCAAGCAAAAGCTTGATTCCGAAAAGCGCCAGAACGTTCCCGAGCATCCCGCATTCACGCGCGTCATGGCCCTCGCGGCGGTGGCGGGGTGCGTGTGGACGGTCTCGGCGATCGCCGTTCTGGTGCTGACGTACTCAAGCATTTCCGGGCTTCCGCTGGCCGCCACGAACGAGTACACCAACCAGCTGGTCTTCTTCATGACGGGCCTGCCCGTGGGCCAGGCGTGGCTCATGGTGGTGATTTGCGCCGCGCTGGTGACCACCATGGTGTTTGGCATCCGGTCCATCAGCGGCCTCGCCGTGCCACTCGTCGTCGCCTTGATCTCGTTCATCCCGCAGGCCCTGATCGGCCACTCCGCCTCCAGCGCCGACCACGACGGCGCCGTGAACTCATTGTTCCTGCACGTGGCCAGCGTTTCCCTGTGGGTGGGCGGGATCATCGTGCTGGTGGTGGTCTCGGGCGTGCTCGGCAAGATCACTGCCCAGACCCTGCAGCGGTTCTCGGCCCTGGCCATTTTTGCGTTCGCCGGGGTTGCCGGCTCGGGCGTCATCAACGCCGCCATCCGCATCACCAACTGGCATGACCTCTTTTACTCCTCCTACGGCCAGCTCATCGTGGCCAAGTCGGCCGCCACAATAGTGCTGGGCGTGATCGGCTACATGCACCGCAGCTGGATCATCCCCCGGCTCTTGGGCGGGACAAAAAGCACGACGGCGGCCCGCACCCGCCGCCTGTTGTGGCAGCTGGTCCTGGGCGAGCTCTTGATCATGGGCGTAACGAGCGGGCTGGCCGTTGGACTGAGCCGATCCTCGCCGCCGCAGTCCCGGGAGCTTGTCGAATCCGCCCAGACGCCGGCCCAAATCCTCACCGGCTACCCGCTGCCGCCCGAGCTGGAATTTTCCCGGTGGTTCACCGAATGGCGCATCGACTGGCTGTGGGTCGCGTTTGCCGTTTTTGCCGGTGCCGCGTACCTTTCCGGGCTCATCAAGCTGCGCCGCCGCGGAGACAAATGGCCGGTGCTGCGCAGCATTTCCTGGCTTGTGGGGCTCCTTGCGATGGTTTACATCACCTCGGGTGGCACGGCCGTCTACGGTGATGTCCTGTTCAGCGCCCACATGGTGGAACACATGTCCTTGATGGTCATTGCCCCGCTGTTCCTGGCCATGGGTTCGCCGGTGTCCCTGGCGCTGCAGGCGCTCACCCCGCGGCGGGACGGCAGCCGGGGGATCCGGGAGTGGATCCTGGTGCTGGTGCACTCCAAGTTCTCCCAGCTGGTCACGCACCCGCTGTTTGCCGCCGCCAACTTCTCCGGCAGCCTGGTGTTGTTTTACTACTCGCCAGCCTTCAACCTGGCCATGCGCTACCACGTGGGCCATGAGCTGATGATTGTGCACTTCACGCTCACGGGTTACATCTTCATCATGAGCATGATCGGCACCGATCCGCTGCCGCGCCGGGCCCCGTTCCCGCTGCGGCTGGTCCTGCTGCTGGCCACCATGGCGTTCCATGCGTTCTTTGGCGTGACCTTGATGATGTCCACGTCCCTGCTGTCCGGGGAGTACTTTGGCAACATGGGCCGTCCCTGGGGCGACTCGGCGCTGGTCGACCAGCAAACCGCCGGCGGCATCGCCTGGGGTGTGGGCGAAATCCCCACCTTGGCCATCGCCATGGGAGTGGCCTTCATGTGGTCCCGTTCCGACGCCCGGGAGACCAAGCGCACGGACAGGGCGGCCGACAGGAATAAGGACGCCGACCTCAACGCTTACAATGACATGTTTGCCCAATTGGCCGCCCGCGACGCCACCATGGACCCCGTGCATCGCGGCGCCCCGTCGGGACGCGGTACACAACCCCAGGCACCCACCACCTCGACGGCACCGGAGACCCCGGCCGACACCCAAGGAGATACGCACTAGTGGAATCGACACTTTCAACCTCATCCACCGTGCGAGTGCGCGCCTCCGAGCTTGAGGGCCGTGCCTGGCTGAACACCGGCGGCGCCAGCCTGGACCTGGAAAAGCTGCGCGGCAAGATTGTGCTGCTCGACTTTTGGACGTTCTGCTGCATCAACTGCCTGCACGTGCTGGACGAATTGCGCCCGCTGGAGCAGCAGTACTCCGACGTCCTGGTCACGGTGGGCGTGCACTCGCCCAAGTTTGAGCACGAGGCCGATCCCGTGGCGCTGGCCGCCGCCGTGGAGCGCTACGAAATCCGCCACCCCGTGCTGGATGACCCCGAGCTGCTCACTTGGCAGGCGTACTCGGCCCGCGCTTGGCCCACCCTGGTGGTTGTCGACCCCGAGGGCTACATCGTGGCGCACCTCTCCGGTGAGGGCCACGCAGCAGGCCTGGAATCGCTGATTCCGGAACTGATCGCCGAGCACGAGGCCAAGGGCACGCTGCACCGCGGCGACGGCCCCTATGTGGCTCCCGAGGCCACGGCCGGGGACCTGCGCTTCCCGGGCAAGGTGCTGCCCCTGCCGAACGGCAACTTCCTGACCTCCGACACCGGCCACCACCGCCTCGTGGAGCTGGCCCCCGACCTGCTGACAGTGGTCCGCGCCATCGGCACCGGCACCAAGGGCCATGTCGACGGATCGGCCACGGAGGCCGAATTCAACGAGCCCCAGGGTCTGGCCCTGCTCCCGGCCGAGCTGGCAGCGGCGGTCGGGTACGACGTCGTCGTGGCTGACTCGGTGAACCACCGCCTGCGCGGGGTAAACCTCGCCGACGGCAGCGTCCGCACGGTGGCCGGCAACGGCGTGCAGCGCCTCTTGGAGGCCGGGCCCGCACGGGTAGACGACGACGGCGCCAGCACCTCCGCGGCCCACCTTGGCTCCGCGCCGCTGGAGGTGTCGCTGTCCTCACCGTGGGATGTGGCGTACTCCTCGGCGCTGAAGGCAGTGGTGGTTGCCATGGCCGGCACGCACCAGATCTTTGGTTTTGACCCGGCCGGCGGGGCCGTCACCATCGTGGCCGGCAACGGTTTGGAAGGCTTGCTTGACGGACCGGGGGAGCAGGCGTGGTTTGCGCAGTCCTCCGGCCTGACCGAGGACGCCCAGGGCAACATCTGGGTGGCCGATTCCGAGACCTCGGCGCTGCGCGTATTGCGCTTTGACGACGACGGCGCCGTAACCGTGGAAACCGCGATTGGCGAGGGGTTGTTCGACTTTGGCTTCCGTGACGGCGATGCTGCCCAGGCCCGCCTGCAGCACCCGCTCGGCGTGGCCGTGCTCCCGGACGGATCCGTGGCCATTGCCGACACCTACAACGGTGCCGTGCGCCGCTACGACCCCGCCACGAAGCAGGTCAGCACG
>JBAUMA010000019.1:0-1754 GCA_049578485.1 Specibacter sp. | reverse complement strand
GGGGAACGTTTGTGGCGGACGAACCGCCCCGGGACGTGCTGGCAGCCCTGGCCGCGCCGGCCGCAGAATTTGGCCGGGTGCACCGCCTGGTGGACCGGCGGATGTTGGGCGAATGCGCAGTGACCCACTATGCCGCGTTGAACATTTCCGCCGAACGGCTCGCGGGCCTTGAAGCCTTGACGGAGCGCATGGCCGCGGCCGCCAGCTGGAGCGAATACCACCAGCTGGATGAGGAGTTCCACCGCGAGGTGGCGGCCGCCTCGGGCCTGGGCGGCGCCGTCGACGCCTACTATGAGGCTCTCGCGGAACTGTACGAGTTCTTCATTCCGTACCCCATCGAGAGCCTGCACGCCTCAAACCAGGACCACATCAGCCTGGTGGCGGCCATGCGTGATGGCCGGACCGAGGATGCCGTGGAGGTTTCCCGCCGGCACGTGGACACGCTGCACCGGACCATGTTCATGGGCCTGGTGGACGGCGGCGGGCCCTAGCCGGCCCCGAAGCCGCTCCTTCAGATCCCCTTGCCAGGGTTCAGTATCCCCACAGGGTCGAAGACGGCCTTGATCTTGTGCTGGAGCTCGAGTGACAGGGAGCCGACTTCCTCCTCCAGCCAATCCTGCTTCAGTAGGCCGATGCCGTGTTCGCCGGTCAGGGTGCCGCCGAGCCGCCGGGCCAGGTGGAACATCTCGCCCAGGGCAACCTTGGCCGGCCCCTCGGTGATGGATTCGTCGTTGCCGACCACCACCATCGGATGCAGGTTACCGTCCGCGGCGTGCGCGATGACGAAGATCTTGACCCCGGTCCGCCTGGAGATTTCGGCGAGTCCCAGGACGGCCTCGGCCAGGCGTTTGCGCGGCACTCCGATGTCCCCGATGGAGACCCGTCCCAGCAGCTGTAGGGCGGGGATGGCGTTGCGGCGTGCGGCCAGCAGCTCGGCGGCCCGGCCGGCGTCGTCGGTGTGTTCCACGGACGTCGCAAACGGGGTGATCGCCTCCACCAGCACCGCCTGCTCCAGCAGTGCGCCGTAACCGTCAGTCTGGGCGAGCAGGAACGCGTTGCCCCGGCTGGCGTGGTCGGTGCCCATCATCGCATCGACGGCCGCCAGGGTGCCGCCGTCGATGAATTCCAGGATGGACGGTTGGATCCGGGCGTCGATGATGGCCGACGCGGCCCGCGCGGCGGCCGGGGCATCGGCAAAATAGGCGGCCACCGTGGCGGTGTGCAACGGCTGGGGCCGCAGCCGCAACGTGGCCTCGACGACGACGCCGAGCGTGCCCTCCGAGCCGATGATCAGCGCGTTCAGGTCGTAGCCGCTGACACCCTTGATGGTGTTCCGGCCGGTTTTCAGGATCCGGCCGTCCGCCAGCACCACCTGGAGCGACAGCACGGACTCGCGGGTCACCCCGTACTTGGCGCACCACATGCCGCCGGCGTTCGTGGCCACGTTGCCGCCGATCGAGCAGATCGCGGTGCTGGCCGGGTCCGGGGCATAGAAGAGTCCGTAGGGGGCGGTGGCGGCATTGACCTCGGCGTTCAGTACGCCGGGCTGCACAACGGCCTGCTGCTCCACTGGGTCAATCGAGAGGATCCTGTTCATGCGGCTGACGTCCAGCACCACGTTCCCGGCTGTGGCGCAGGACCCGCCGGCCAGGCCCGTGCCGGCGCCTCGCGGAACGATGGGCACCCGGTAGCGGGTGGCGAGCCGGAGCGCCTCGACCACGTCGTCCACCGATTCTGCGTAGATTATGCCGTCC
>JBAUMA010000018.1:0-7150 GCA_049578485.1 Specibacter sp. | reverse complement strand
CCTCCATACTTGCGGTGGCGGAGCCGGTGTTCCCGTAGGCGACGTCAAGGAGACGCTAAGGCCGCCCGCGGCCGTGTGTCGGGAAGTCGCCGAGGGAATGCCGGTCCGCCACCCTAGGGACGGTGCTTAGGCGTGACCGGCCTCCCGCATTTGGCGCAGCTCCTTCTTCAGGTCCTGGACCTCGTCACGGAGCCTGGCGGCCAGTTCGAAGTGGAGCTCGGAGGCGGCGCCGTGCATTTGTGCGGTGAGGTCCTCGATCAGGTCCACCAGGTCCCCGGCCGGCCGGGCGGCCAGCCCGTCTTTGCGGACCGCCGACTTGGACTTCTCGCGCTTGGTGCGGGCATCCTGCAGTAGGGCCGCAGTATCGGCATCCTCGCGCGCCAGCTGGTCCGTGATGTCGGCAATCTTCTTGCGCAGCGGCTGTGGGTCGATGCCACGTTCGGTGTTGTAGGCGACCTGGATTTCTCGCCGACGGTTTGTCTCGTCGATGGCGAACTGCATGGAGTCGGTGATCCTGTCCGCATACATGTGCACCTGGCCGGACACGTTGCGGGCGGCGCGGCCTATCGTCTGGATCAACGAGGTGGCGGAGCGCAGGAACCCTTCCTTGTCGGCGTCCAGGATGCTCACCAGGGACACCTCGGGCAGGTCGAGGCCCTCACGGAGCAGGTTGATGCCGACCAGCACGTCGAAGACGCCCATGCGCAATTCCCGTAGGAGTTCCACGCGGCGCAGGGTGTCGACGTCGGAGTGGAGGTACTGGACCTTGATGCCGTTGCCGAGCAGGTAGTCGGTCAGGTCCTCCGACATGCGCTTGGTCAGTGTGGTGACCAGCACGCGCTCATTCTTGGCCGTCCGGATCCGGATCTCGCCCAGGAGGTCGTTGATCTGGTCCTGTGAAGGCTTGACGATGATTTCCGGGTCGATCAACCCGGTGGGGCGGATGATCTGCTGGACGAAGCCGTCGGCCTTGGCAAGCTCGTACTTGCCTGGTGTGGCGGACATGTAGACGGTTTGGCCGATCCGGTCCAGGAATTCGTCCCATTTCAGCGGCCGGTTGTCCATGGCGGAAGGCAGCCGGAAGCCGTGGTCCACCAAGGTGCGCTTGCGGGACATGTCGCCCTCGTACATGGCGCCGATCTGCGGCACCGTCACATGCGATTCGTCGATGACCAGCAGGAAGTCGTCGGGGAAGTAGTCGATGAGACAATGCGGGGCACTGCCCTGCTCGCGTCCGTCAATGTGCCGCGAATAGTTTTCGATACCGTTGCAGAAGCCCATCTGCTCCATCATTTCCAGGTCGTATGTGGTGCGCATGCGCAGGCGCTGGGCCTCCAGGAGCTTGTTTTGGCTCTCCAGTTCCTTGGTTCGGGAAGCCAGCTCATCCTCGATCTGCTTCACGGCCCGGGCCATGCGCTCAGGTCCGGCAACGTAGTGTGACGCTGGGAACACGTACATCTCGTTCTCTTCCCGGATGATTTCCCCGGTCAGTGGATGGAGGGTGTAGATGTTTTCAATCTCATCCCCAAAGAACTCGACCCGGATGGCCTGTTCCTCGTACATGGGGATGATTTCCACGGTGTCTCCCCGGACACGGAACGTACCCCTGTGGAAGTCGATGTCGTTGCGCGCATACTGCATGCTGACAAATTTGCGCAGCAGGTCATCTCGGTTCATCTGGTCTCCGCGGGTCAGCGTGACCATGCCGGCCACATACTCCTCCGGGGTGCCCAGGCCATAGATGCAGGAAACGGTGGCCACCACGATCACGTCGCGCCGGGTCAACAACGCGTTGGTTGCCGAGTGGCGCAGGCGTTCGACCTCCTCATTGACCGAGGAGTCCTTTTCAATGAAGGTGTCGGACTGCGGCACGTACGCTTCGGGCTGGTAGTAGTCGTAGTACGACACAAAGTATTCGACGGCGTTGTTGGGCAGCAGTTCCCTGAACTCGTTGGCCAGCTGTGCTGCAAGTGTCTTGTTCTGCACCATGACAAGGGTGGGGCGCTGCACCTGCTCAATCAGCCAGGCGGCGGTGGCTGACTTTCCCGTGCCGGTGGCACCGAGCAGGACGATGTCCTTTTCGCCGTTGTTGATCCGCTCCGTGAGCTCCTTGATGGCGGCGGGCTGGTCACCGGCCGGCTGGAACTCACTGATGACCTCGAACGGGGCGACGACACGGTTAATCTCTTGGGCAAGGCTCATGGACTTAACGCTACCCCCGTTGGAACCGATTGGAACACATGATCGAGAACACCATGGGCAGGACTCCCCATGAAATGTGGGCGTTAATTACGCCATCGCATGTAAAAATAGCACTAGCGAACTTCATCACACCGCCAACCAGAGGAACCCATGTCTTCGAATACGCCTGAAAACCCTTACGAGCAGAAGCCCGCCGCCGACCAGCCGGCACCTTACGCCGAGCCCGCACCCCAGGGGCAGCCCGCACCCTACGGCCAGCAGGCACCTTACGCAGCAGCGGCTCCCTATGGGCAGCAGCCCGGCGGCTACCCCGCCGCCCCGGCCACGGACCCGGGCAAGACCATGGCGATCATCGCCGTCATCCTGCCGTTTATCGGCTTCGGCCTGGTGGGCCTGATCCTGGGCATCGTCGCCAAGGTCAAGTCAAAGAAGGCCGGCTACAAGAACACACTGGCACTGGTTGCCATCATCATCAGTATCGTGGCCATCGTCGCCAGCATCGTCGCGGGCATCATCATCGCTGTGGTTGCCGTAAACCTTAGCCAGGAGATCGTGCAGGCCTGCCAGAATGGCGCCGAGTCCGTCACGATCAACGGCCAAGTCGTCGCCTGCCCGGTCGCCAAGTAGCGGAACCGGGCGCGGCCCATCGCGTCCACACGGCAGGCATTCACCCGTTCGGGTGGGTGCCTGCTTTTTAGTTCCCCGGCCCAGCCGCATGCCAGCCGCCGGCTAGCATCCAGGCGCGAATTTCGGGGACCTCCGCGGCAAACCAGGGCTCCTTGGCGTCCGCGTAGGCTGCCGTCGAGGAGTCCCCGGCATGCGCCACCGCCAGGGCGCGCTTGAATTCCTCGTACCGGTCCCTGGTTTCCGGATCGGCACGCAGCCAGTCCCGGAACGCCAGCGCGAAGACGGCCCCCGGCGAACCATCCACGCGTACGTGCAAGTTCACGGGGCGCCCGGGATCGGCGGCGTTGTGGAAGCGTTTCTCCCACGGCTCCCCCGCATGCCCGCCGGCAAAGTCGTGGCCAGTATCCAACACCAATGACTCATTGCGCGGGAAACCGGCGTCCGCCAGCGCGGCAGCCACCGTGTCGGCGTCGGCCAGAGTTCGGACCCGCAGCTGCAGGTCGATGATGTTCTTGGCTGCCAAGCCCGGCACGGAGGTGGAGCCGATGTGGTCCACCCCGACTGCCGCGTCACTGACCGCATGGTGGATGCGGGCGGCCAGCCGGGCGGCCTGGGCCGGCCAGTCGGGATCGGCCGGGACAATGACGGGCGGTCCCGGCCACCAGCCGGGCTGGTGTGCGGACAGATTTTCGGCAAAGGGAAGCAGCCGTTCATGCCATAGCCGGTCCACGGCGGCGAGGGCTTCCCCGGGGGCCCCGGTGTTGTCAATGACGACGTCGGCCGCCGCGTGGCGTGCATCATCACCAGCTTGGGCGGCCATGCGCGCCTGCGCGTCGGCGAGGCTCATGCCGCGGTTGGCCGTCATCCGGGCCAGCCGCAATTCCGCGGGCGCCTCAACCACCACCACCAGGTGAAACGCCGCGCCCTGCCCGGTCTCGACCAACAGCGGGATGTCCTGGACAACGATGGCGCCCGGGCCGGCATCGTCCTCGAGGGCGGCCGCGGCGGCGCGAACCAGTGGGTGGACAATGGCGTTGAGCACCGCACGCTTGTCCGCATCCGCAAAAACGACGGCACCCAGCGCCGGCCGATCCAGGGACCCGTCGGGCAGGAGAACGTCGGCCCCGAATGCCGCCACAACGTCCGCCAGGCCGGACGTGCCGGGCGCCACCACCTCACGTGCCAGCTGGTCGGCGTCAATCACAACGGCACCCAATTCGCGAAAACGGGCGGAGAGCAGGGATTTTCCGGAGGCGATGCCGCCCGTGAGACCAATCGAAAGCATGCCTCCACACTAGACTGAATCGGTGAACGAGACCCGCGCAGCCGCTTCCGCATCGCCGGGGCCCAACACCTACACGACACTGGCGCTCGGCCCGGACTTCCGCCACGAGCTCAGCATCAAGCGGTCCCGCTTCATCACGGTGTTGCGCCGGGTCGAGGACGAATTCCAGGCGCGGACGCTCGTGGCGGAGCTGCGTCGCGAGTTTTACGACGCCCGGCACCACTGCTCGGCCTTCCTGATTGGCCCGAGCCGCTCCATCCAACGTTCCAACGACGACGGCGAACCCTCGGGGACGGCCGGGACGCCCATGCTTGATGCCCTCTCGAAGCGCGAAACCCGGCCCGGCAGCCATCCTGCGGCCGACCTCAGCGACGTGTGTGCCGTCGTCGTCCGCTATTTTGGCGGGATCCTCCTGGGGGCCGGCGGTTTGGTGCGAGCCTATTAGGAGTCGGTCAGTACAGCCCTGGACCTGGCACCGCTGGTGCGGCGGGACCGGTTGAAACTGTTCACCGTGGCCGTCCCCCACGCCGACGCCGGGCGGCTTGAGAACGAGCTGCGCAGCGCCGGGTTCGCCATGACGGGCAACAGCTACGACGCCCTCCATACGCTGGTGGGCCTGGCCCTGGCCGACGACGGCGCGGCCATCGCGGCGGCTGTTGAACGGTTGGCGGCCCTCACCGCGGGCAGTTGCACGTTGACGGCGATGGGCGTTGATTGGGTGGACAAACCCCTCTAAAGTTTTCCCGAACCGTTTCCCTTGCCAAGACTCGCCTGTGGGCGTACAAAGGTGTGAGTATGGGCACTGGCCGACGTCGGGTATGCGTCTCACTCCTAGGTCCCCGGTTTGCCGCCCGGAAAGCGGGGCACGCCATGGTCAGGTATAGGCCGGGAGGCTGGCTGCTACCCGGGAGCCGGCATGTCGCTCCCCGTCACTGAACATCGCCCTCGCCGTTGGTGGATTGTGCTGGCAGTCGCGGCAGCACTGGCCATCCTTGCGGCCTCCGTTGCAATCATTGCAAACAATGGACGCTCAACGCCCCCCACCGTAGCGCTCGTCGCCTCCGCCACGCCCGGCCCCAACCCATTCACCGAATCCGTTGTGGCCGCTACGACAGCCGTGCCGGCTGCGGCCGTGGTGGCGAAGAGCGCCGCCCTGCGCAAGACGTTGCCCACTGACAGGGACACCCATCTCATTGTCGCCTCGGGGACAGTGCCCGGGCTCTATGGCGGCAGTGGCCGGGAACGAGTGTGCGACCCCGGCGCTTTGGCAGCCTTTTTGGCGGCACATCCGGACAAGGCTGCCGCATGGGCGGGAGTTCAGGGGATCACGGCTGCGGGCATCGATGCGTTTGTTGCCACGCTGACCCCCGTTCTCTTGAACAGCGACACGCTGGTGACCAACTACGGGTTCGTTGACGGCAAGGCTGCGCCGTACCCTGCGGTGTTGCAGGCCGGAACCGCAGTCCTGGTCGATGCCGGCGGCACACCCCGGGCCAAGTGCAACTGCGGCAATCCGCTGGCCGCCCCGGAGCTGTTGAACCTGGCAACCGCCACCATGACCGGCACTCCCTGGCCGGGCTACGTCCCGGGTCAAGTCACCATGGTCCAGGCCGGGAAGTCGACGGGAACGCTGACGCTCGTAGACGTTGCCACCGGCGGCACATACGCCGTTGGTCCCGGGGCCGCCACCGGCCTCTGGGTCTCCGCCGCAGTTGACATGGCCGCTGCCACGCCGTGGAACACCACCATCAGCACCAGCCCCGATGGCAAGGACTGGACGAAAATTGCCGGTATTCCGGGTGAGTCGGTCTACGCGCTTGCCTCGGGAAACGGAGTTTGGGTGGCTGCGGCTTCCAAGCCGTGGGACTGGGGGCGGGTGACTCCGCCCAGCCAGTTGTTTGCAAGCACGGACCTGCGCACCTGGCGCCTGGTGGCCTCGCTGGCCGATCATGTGTCCGGGATCGCCTATGGTGCGGACCACTGGATTGCCATTGGCTACAAGCAGTCAACGGGGACCGGGATCCTGGCGTGGCAAAGCACCGACGCGCTGCAGTGGGTGCCGGCCGGTGCAAGTCTGGCCGGGAGCGCCCAGGGAGTCCAACACCTTGCCGCCCTGGCCTACGGTGACGGGCAGTGGGTCAGCGTCGTCGTCGAGCCGGGCGTACCCGCGGCGACGTTCGCGGCACAATACCCTGCTCCGTTGAAGTGGACGGCAACAAGCACTGACGGGCTTTCTTGGAACAAGCTTGACCCGCTGCCCGGCAAGGCGACGGATGCGAGCCTGGCCTTTGGCGACGGCGAGTGGCTGGTGGCCGAAAACCGCTTTGTGCCCGGAGTGGCCAGCGGGCCCGGGGGCAACGTCAGCAGCGTCGCCGTGGGCAGTGACGGCAGCTCCTGGACCGCCAGCCCGGTAACGGGGATCGGATCGAAACTGTTCTCCGCCGTAGCCTACGGCGACGGCCGTTATCTTGCAGCGATGCGGCCCTTTCCGGCCAGCGTCGACAACGTGGATGCGCTGAACTCCTCAACGTTCCTTTCAAGCACAGATGCCAAGGCATGGGCGGGCGCGGCCCACCAGGCCCAGGTGGTCCAGGCATTGGCCTTTGGACCGACGCCGTCGGCTGTTCCGGTGGCGTCCACCGGCTCCCCCGCAAGCTCAACGGCTGCCGCGCCCGCCACGGCGATACCCTCCAGCCCGGTCCCCACGTCCGAACCCGACGCCGCCCCTTGCACTGCGGACGCACTGCTGGCGGTGGTCAATGCCGGCCGCCCCACGGACCAACAATTGACGGTCAGCCCGGCGAACATCCACTGCACCGGAGCATGGCTCACGGCCGGTGTGGATGACACCGTGAACAAGGCCGAGTACACGGTGGTGCTGCAACGCGTCAACGGCGCCTGGAAAGAAGTGAACAGGGAGGCGGCGTGCAACGCGGGCGAGATCCCTGCAAATCTGGTCCAGCTGGCCTGCAACAGCAATTGAGCGCGGCCGCTTCAGCCAGGGGACGGCGTCCTGCCTGTCATTGGGGCCTTGCC
>JBAUMA010000017.1:0-14581 GCA_049578485.1 Specibacter sp. | reverse complement strand
GTGCGCAGGAGCTCCACGGCGGTGCGGGCCAGCGACAGCTTCGCGTTGCGGGCCTTGCCGTCGAGCCGCTCGCGCCAGGCATCGATGGTCGCGGCCGCCGCCAGGTATCCGGTGGCGTGGTCAAGGGCCTGGACCGGCAGCGGGACCGGCTTGTCCTGGCCGAAGTGGTCCATGCCGGCCCGGGCAATCCCGCAGCTCATCTGCACGAGGGAATCAAAACCGCGCCGATTCGCCCAGGGGCCGGTCCACCCATAGGCGTTGAGGGAAATGTTGACAAGGCCGGGATGGAGTTCGGCGAGCGCGTCGTCGGAGAGGCCCAACCGGTCCAGGGCGTCGGCACGGTAGCCGTGGATGAAGATGTCGGCCCCGGAGGTCAGTTCGCGCAGTCGTGCCAGCCCGCCGGGCGTCTTCGCATCCAGCCGGGCGCAGTGCTTGCCCACCGTCATTTCGGGTTCAAGGGCCGGTTCCTGCCAGTCGGGCGGGTCGATGCGCAACACCTCGGCCCCGTAGTGGGCCAGGAAGCGGGTGGCGACCGGTCCGGCAATGACACGGGTCAAATCCAGCACCCGTACTCCCGCCAAGGGGCGCTGGGCGGTGGCTGGCCCGGCATGTCCGCGGGTTCCGCCGTCGTGCGCCACCGGCCGAACATCGCGTGCGGCTCCCCAGTGCACCAGCGGCTCCACGGCCACGGCGGCGCCCTGCGGATGGGCAAGCCACTGCCCCGGCGAGCGCATGAGCGCGGCGCAGCCGTTCGCGGCCACCACTGCGTCCTCGAGTTCCTGCCCGGTCCAACCAAGGACGACGGCGGCAACCCGCGCCCGGTCCGCGTCCGCGGGCAGACCCAGCACCCGGAGTGCGGCGGCGCGGTGGTGCGGGGCATTGGTGTGCAGTCGGATCCAACCGTCGGCACACGGGTAGTCGCCGGCAACCGCATCCCACGGCGACGGCAGTTCCCAGCCAAGGGGTCTGAACGACATGCCGAACCAGTGGGCGGCCAGCCCGCGGTCGATCCGGAACTGCGGGTCGCCGGCACCGTGCCATCCACTCAGCCGGACCATGGCAGCGCCGGCTTCCGCCATGGCCGCCACGGCAAGTCCGGATACGTCAAAGGCCGATTCCAGGGTCCCCGCCCCGGCCAGCTGCGCGCCGCGCGGTGGCAGGAAGGTTCCGTCGCTGATGTCCATGGCAATACGGTACTCCGGCAGGCTAGGAGGCGGCACCGCGCAACCGCTGCGCCACGCCGGCCAGGCGGCCCTGGCTGATGGCAATGCCGGCCACCACCACCAGCGCCCCCACCGGCTGGTTCCAGGCCACAGGTTCCGCCAGGATGGCGACGCCGAGGCTGACGCCGACCACGGGCGTCAGGTACGTCACGGTCGAGGCGTTGGCGGCGCCCCAGGCTGCCACCAGGTTGGTGTTCCACACATAGGCCAGGCCCGTGCCGGCAACGCCCAGGACCAGGATGGCGCCCACAACCCTCGGCGTCAGGTGGACGGGAGCGGTGGCAATCCAGGGGGCCAGGGCAAGCATGAGGACGGCGCCGATACCCACCTGCACCGTGGCCACCGCCAGGGAGGTCAGGCCCCGCGGGGAAACGAAACGGCGGAGGTAGACGAACCCCAGGCCGTAGCAGGCCGTGGCCAGCAGGCAGGCGCCTTGCGCGGCCGAGGATCCGCCACCTGCCAGGCGCCACGGACCCAGGACGATCAGGACCCCGATGAATCCGGCGAGCAGGCCCACAAGGCGGGTCCTGGTGTGCCTCTCCTGGGGCAGCGCCACGAGGGCCACGAGCGTGGTCATGAGCGGCGTCGTGGCGTTGTAAATGCTGGCCAGGCCCGAGGCGATGCTTTGTTCGGCCCAGGAAAACAGCAGGAACGGGGCAACGCACAGCAGCACGGCAACGACGGCCAGATGGGCCCATACTATTGCTTCGGAGGGCAGCCTCTGACGGGTCACAAGGCAGACCCCGGCCAGGGCCGCGGCGCCGGCACACAGCCGGCCCAGCACCACCTGCGCGGGAGACAATCCCTCCAGGCCGATCGCGATGAACAAGAAGCTGGCTCCCCAGACAAGGGCCAGGATCACAAATTGCAGCAACGGCCATTTGCCGGTCATGGCTGGGGAGGGCATGCGCATCCTCTGTTTCAGTGGTCCAAATGCCCCGTGGTGATCCGCGGGGCTCTCCTATTAGACGTCAGGCGCCGGGAAAACGTGAGGTTGTTCGCATCAAGGGCGTCGGTACTCGGCGCCGTCGGCCGTGCGCACCAGCAGTCCGTGGTCAACGAGGGCCCGACGGAGGGCGGGAACGTCCCTGGTGACAGTTGCCAACACTAGGTTGATATCCCTCTCGGTCAGCACCTCAGTGTCCGGGACGAGACGGCCGGCCAGGTGTTCGAGGACCTCACGGCGGGCGTCGGGATGCGCCGGCAGGCCCGTGAGCATGCCCGCCTCGAAAAACTTCTCGGTCCCCTCGCGCGTGGGCACCGCGTTGGCTGCCAGGACGGCGCCAAAGGCGCCGGGAATGGGTGCGTACGTCTCAGGTGCCAGCAACCCCACGGCGACCAGGCGCCGGAGGTCCTTATCCGCTGCAGGGCCGGCAACGCCCAACACCCGCCCGGCATAAGTCCGCAGCACGTGATCGTTGGCAAGCGCAGCCACCACTGGCTGCCAGGCGTTCATGGCGCCTCCGCCGGGCCGAAGCCGTTGCGGTAAAACTCCAACGACCTCTGCGCATCCGCCACCACGCGGTCCAGCACCACTCCATCGGTCTTCATTGCACCATCCCTTTCGACGGCGAGCCTAGCACCGGGCCGGGTGGCTGCGCCCGCGACGGCTGTGATGCCGGCAGTCGCCGGGCCGCAGTCAAGCCACCCGGGTCAGTCGACCGGAGCGAAGCCGACTTCCAGGCCGGGCACGCAGGCGCCTGTCCAGACGGAGAGGACTTCCTCGCGGGAGGGCAGCCCGTTCATGGCCGAACTCAGGGCAGGGCGGTGCACCCATGCACCGGCTTCCTCTGCTATCAAGGCGCCGGCGGCAAAGTCGTGCTCGAACAGGCCATATTCCATATAGCCGTCAACCCCTCCTTCGGCCACGGCGCACAGTTCCAAAGCCGCCGAGCCGAGACGGCGGAAGTCGCCAAAGTGGTCCAGCCGGCCATTGAGCTCCGAGACCAGACGACGCCGGATGGTGGCGTCATACGTCACGGCCGTCGCCAGGAGGGTTCCGCCGCGGGCGTCCGTGGGGCCGGTCAGCGCGCGGACGGAGGATTTCCCGTCGGCCCGGGTTTCATCCAGCCACGCGCCGCCGTCCTTGGACGCGAAGTAGATGCGCCGCAGGGCGGGTGCGTCGACGACGCCGGCCAGCCAGTCGCCGTCGGGCCCCATCACACCCACGGAGGTACCGTAGTAGGCGATGTTGCGGATGAAGTTCATGGTGCCATCGAGCGGGTCGATGCTCCACCGGTAGCCCGATGGTTCCGATGGCAGGGCCGGGGCCAACTCCTCACCGGTGATGACGTCGTGGGGGCGGGCTTCCTGGATTACGGCACGGACCGCGTTCTCGGCCGCAAGGTCAAAGGCCGTCACCCAGTCGGCGTCGGAGGATTTTTCCGTGGCACCGAAGGCGTCCGGGTCCCGGCTTGCCAGCACGGCGGCTCCGGCAGCGGCCGCCCGCAGGGCCACCTCCAGCAATTCGTCCATGCTCACCGTTTGGCTCATGCGTCATCCTCCACGTTGGTGTCAACATCCTGGTCCGAGCCGGGGCTTTCGCCCGGCTCGGAGTCTTTGTTCGGCTCGGCGTCTTCGTCCAGCTCGGGACCGTCGGCGAGCAGGCGGGCAAAGCCGTCCTCGTCCAAAATCTTCAGCCCCAACGATTCCGCCTTGTCCAGCTTGGTGCCGGCATTTTCCCCCGCCACCACGTAGGACGTGTTTTTGGAGACGGAGCCGGAGGCCTTGCCACCACGGGTGATGATGGCCTCCTTGGCCTCGTCGCGGCTGAAGTTTGGCAGCGTGCCCGTCACTACGATCATCAGGCCCTCCAGGGTGCGCGGCGTCGATTCATCGGCTTCATCCGCCATGAGCACCCCGGATTCCTGCCACGCGTCCACGATGTCTAGGTGCCAGTCAACGGCAAACCACTCGATCAGGGCGTCGGCAATGATGGCGCCCACGCCGTCCACGTTGGACAGCTGCTCGCGTGCATCAGCCGTCAGAAGCGCCTCACGGATGGCATCCATGGTGCCGTAGCGGGTGGCCAGGGCACGCGACGCCGTGGGACCCACGTGCCGGATGCTGAGGGCAACCAAAACCCGCCACAACGGTTGGGCCATGGCCTTGTCCAGTTCCTTGAACAACTTCTCCGTGGTCTTGGACGGCACCGAGGGCTTCTTGGCGGTCGCCTTGGTGTAGAAGTACGGAACCAGCTGGAACTTGCCGGTGCCGGCCCCCTTGGTGCGGATCTCACGCCAGACGTTTACCTCGGCCAGGGCCTCACGAAGTGCGGGGTCTGGGTAGCTTTCCGCAAGGCGGAACACCTGCGCCTCGCTCGTGATGACCCCCGGGCCGCTGGGGGCAATCACGCCGCCGTTCTCCGCCGGGTCAGGGCCCTCGCCGTTGGTCAGCGCCGCGGCAGCCTCGTAGCCCAGCGCCTCGATGTCGAAGCCGCCCCGCCCGGCCAGGTGGGCGACGCGTTCGGTCAGCTGTACGGGGCAGGACTTCGCGTTGGGGCAGCGGATGTCAATGTCGCCCTCTTTCGCGGGCGCCAGCGTAGTGCCGCAGGACGGGCACTGCGTGGGCATGACAAACTCCCGCAGCTCGCCCTCCCGGCCCTCTCGCAACGCCATGACAGGGCCTACGATCTCGGGGATGACGTCGCCGGCCTTGCGCAACACCACGACGTCGCCAATCAACACGCCCTTGGCCTTGACCACGTCCTGGTTGTGCAAGGTGGCGCGCTCCACCGTGGATCCGGCCACCTTGACCGGTTCCATGATGCCGAACGGGGTGACCCGGCCCGTGCGCCCCACCTGGACCTTGATGTCCAGCAGCTTCGTGTGGACTTCCTCGGGCGGGTACTTGTAGGCCACGGCCCAGCGCGGGACCCGCGAGGTGTTGCCCAGGGCCCGCTGGGTTGCGAAGTCGTCCACCTTGACCACGATGCCGTCAATTTCATGGATGAGGTCATGCCGGTGTTCACCGTAGTGCGCGATGAACCCGAGCACCTCCTCGAGGGTGTCCAGCACCTTGTAGTACGGGCTGGTCGGCATGCCCCAGGCCTTCAGCTGGGCGTACGTCTCGGACTGGCTCGTGGTTTCCAGGCCCTCGCGTGCGCCGATGCCGTGTACGTACATGCTCAACGGGCGCTTGGCGGTCTCGGCAGGGTCCTTCTGGCGCAGCGAGCCCGCCGCGGAATTGCGCGGGTTGGCGAACGGCGCCTTGCCGGCCGCCACCATTTTCTCGTTCAGCTCGGCAAAGTCCTTTGAGGCGATGAAAACTTCGCCGCGGATCTCCACCTCGACCGGGAAGTTGCTGCCGTGCAGGCGCTGCGGGATGTCCTTGATCGTGGCCACGTTGTGGGTGATGTCCTCCCCCGTGGTCCCGTCGCCGCGCGTGGCCGCCCGCACCAGTACGCCGTCGCGGTAGAGCAGGTTCACGGCCAGGCCGTCGATCTTCAGCTCGGTCAGCCACTTCGGCGCCACGCCGTGCTGCTTTTCCACCGAAGCCTCGGCTTTGCGCAGCCACGCCTCCAGCTCTTCGAGGGAGAAGACGTCCTCCAGCGAGTACATGCGGGCCAGATGGTCGACGGCGGCAAACGCCACCGACACCTCCCCGCCGACCACCTGGGTGGGGGAATCGTTGGTGACCAGCTCCGGGTGCAGCGCTTCAAGCTTCTCGAGTTCGCTGTAGAGCACATCGAATTCGGCGTCGGAGGCGAGTGGGGCGTCCTCGTTGTAGTAGGCGGCCCGGTACTTTTGCACCAGCTCCGAGAGCTCGGCGTGGCGGGCCCTGTCGGCGTCCGCCGGGACCGGCCCCTCCGGGATGGCTGAGGCGGCTTCGGGCTCGTTGTCATCTTGCTGGCTAGTCACGGTTCCATCTTGCCTTAAATGCCGCCACGGCGCTCCCTTGGAAAGGGGCGCCGCGGGACGTGCTGCCAGGTGTTACTGGGAAGCGGAGATCTGTTCCTGCTTCTGCTTGTTCACCAGCGTCTTGACCTCGCCCAGGCTCTGGGCCACCTTCGTCAACGAGCTCTTGTACGCGGGCCAGTCACTGGACTTGAAACGGTTCGCATCCGGACCCTCCCACCGAACCGAGTGGGCCTTGTTGTCCAACGTCGAGGTGATCTGCTGAATCTGGTCAACAGCATGAGCCAACTTGTTCACCAAGTCCGCCATGTCCTGCGGGTCGCTACCAATCATTCCAGCCATGATGCACATCCTTACCTTGAGGGGTTTCCGCCCCCTGAAGAATCCGGGGAAGCGATTGATAAGAATCTATCCCGGCCCCGCCCACCCCGTCGATGGGGAGTCCTCCCCGTGCACCACTGCCCATCCCCAAAACCGTTGAGGGGGCAGATCCCCCAACCCGGAGATCTGCCCCCTCAACGAAACGACCACCGCACCGGTCTCGACACAAGCCCACGCCCACCGGTGATCTGTCCTCTCAACGAAACGACCACCGGGACGCCGGCTACGCGGTGGCCTTCGTCCTCGCCGGCTTGGCACCGATACCGACGGAGTCCGCGGACAGGCGCTGCGCCAGCCAGATCGGCACAATGGAGATGACGATCAGCACCACGGCCACCACGTTGACCACGGGCGCCTGGTTGGGCCGGAACAGGTTTTGCAGGATCCAGATGGGCAGCGTTGTGTCACCGGCGCCAATGGTGAACGTGGTGACAATGATTTCGTCAAAACTCAAGGCGAAGGCCAACAGTCCCCCGGCCAGCAGGGCGGATCGCAGCTGCGGGAACGTGACCAGCCGGAAGGTGGTGAAAACTCCCGCCCCCAGGTCGGCGGAGGCCTCCTCCAGCCGGGCGTTGGTGCGCCGAAGCCGGGCAACGACGTTGTTGAACACTGTGACCATGCAGAACGTGGCGTGGGCAATGACCACTGTCCACATGCTCAACGGCACGCCCAGGATGGTGGTGAACAAGTTGTTCAGGGCGATGCCGGTGACAATGCCGGGCAGCGCGATGGGCAAGATGACCAAGAGGCTCACCACCTCCCGGCCAAAGAACTTGTAACGCTGCAGCGACAGGGCCAGCAGCGTGCCCAGCAAGAGGGAAATGATGGTGGAAACCACTGCCACCCACAGCGAGGTGACCAGCGCTTCGCGGACGCCCGTCGATTCAAAGGCCCGGCCCCACCATTCCAGGGTGAAGCCCTTAGGTGGCCAGCCAAACGTTCGGTCGGCGTTGAAGGAGTTGACCACCACCAGCAGCAGCGGCGCATAGATGAACAGCAGAACCAGCGCGGTGATGGTGCCGAGGATGGCCTTGGCACTCTTTGAAAGTCTCATTTTCAGCCTCCTAAAGGTTGTTCAGGGCGCCGGTGCGGCGGATCACGAAGAGGTAGACCATGATGATCACGATCGGGATCAGGGACACCGCCGAGGCAAACGGCAGGTTGTTCGCCGCACCCACGTTGGCGTAGACCACGGTGCCGAGCATTTGCGTCTTGCCACCCACTATCTGCGCCGTGATGTAGTCGCCCAGCGACAGCGAAAACGTGAAGATGGTGCCGGCGATGATGGACGGGACCAGGATCGGCAGCATGACCAGGCGCATCGTTTTCATGGGCTTGGCACCCAGGTCGCTGGAGGCCTCCAGCAGTGAATCCGGAACCTTTTCAAACCCTGCGTGGATGGGCAGGATCATGTACGGCAGCCAGATGTAGGCCAACGTCAGGATCACCGCCGTTTCCGAATAGCCCGGACCGGACAGGCCCACGGGTGCGCCCAGCCACTCGAGGAGGCCGCCGTCGGCCAGCAGGTTCCGCCAGGCGTACGCCTTCACCAGGTAGCTCGCCCACAGCGGCATGAGCACCGCCACCACCAGGATCTTTTGCCAGTTGGCGGTGGCCACCTTGGCAATAAAGAAGGCGATGGGCACGGCAATCACCGCATCAATCACGGTGACGGCCACGGCGATCCAGATGGTGCGCAAGGTGATGATTTGGTAGACAGGATCGGTGACCACCTGGATGATGTTGGCCACCGACCAGGTGGTGGAAACCTTGCCGGTGAAAGTGTCCACCGTCCACAGCGCCGTGATGAGCAGAGCTGCGAGCGCGGCCACGTAGACCAGGACCAGCCAGCCGGCCGGGGCAGTGAGCAGGCCGGCGAGGCGGAGTCGCGGCGACCTGCTCAGCAGTGCGGAAAAGGTGTTCTTTCGTGCCCGGGGTACGACGCCGTGTCCCGGCAAGGTGCCCGGGTCCAGCGTCGTGCCGGGTTGCTGCGTTTGTTGTGCCATGTCCTTAGCCCTTGATTTCCGTCCAAGCCTTGGTCCATTCGGAGTAGTCGGTGCAGGTGGCATCGCTCCGTCCGTCCAAGCACTTGGCGATGGGGGTGGTCCAGTACCAGATCTTCTCCGCGTAGGCGGCATCCCCTGAGTGGTACGTTTCGCAGAACGCCTTGTCCGTGGTCAGCTCGCAGGCCTTGGAGTTGGCCGGGGACTCGCCAAAGTATTCGGCCACGGCGGCATTGGCCTTGGGGCCGGCGATGTAGTCAAGCCACTTGTAGGCGCAGTTCGCGTTCTTGGTTTTGGCACCGATCATCCAGGTGTCCGACCATCCCGTGGCGCCCTCTTCGGGCAGCAGGGTTTCCACCTTGGTACCGTCGGCCTTGGCGATGTTGGCGCCCACCTGCCAGGTGGTTCCGATGACGGAGGTGCCGGAGGCAAAGGACTGGACTTCCTTCACGACGTCGTTCCAGTACTCTCCAACATGCGCCCGCTGGGCCTTGAGCAAGGTCACGGCGGCGGCCAGCTGGTCCTTGTCGAGCGCGTAGGGGTTCTTGATATTCAGTTCGGGCTTGTGCTTCATCAGGTAGAGGGCCGCGTCGGCAATGTAGATGGGTGAATCGTAGGCCGTGACCTTGCCGCTGTAGGCCGAGGCGTCGTCGAACACGGAGCCCCAGGAGGTGGGGGCGGGGGTGACTTTGTCGCTGCGGTACATGAGCAGGTTGGCGCCCCAGCCGTGCGGCATGCCGTAGTTCTTGCCATCAACGGTGTTCCAGGCTTTGTCCTTCAGGAACGGATAGACGTCAGGGTAGTTCTTCAACAGGGACATGTTCACGGGCTGCACGTCGCCGCCGGCCACCAGGCGCAGCGAGGCGTCGCCGGAGGCCGACACGACGTCGTACTGGCCGGTGCGCATGAGCGTCACGGCCTCATCCGAGGTGCCGAAGGGCTTGAAGTTGACCTTGCAGCCGGTTTCCGCCGTGAACGGGGTGACCCAGTCCACCTTGGGGTCGTTGCTGCCGTCCTCCACGTAGCCGGGCCAGGCCAGGATGGAGACCTGCCCCTCCCCTGCCCCGATGGAGTCCTTGAGCGCACCGGCTGCGGGGCCGGTGCCGGAGGTGGTTCCACAAGCGGCCAGCATCAATGCTGCCACGGCCAGGGTTCCAATGACCTTGAGCGAGTTTTTCAGTGCCACGGTTCTTGTCCTTTCGAGAAAATGCGGTGTAGGGGTAGTTATGCCGCGTCCGGGAGCCAGACGGCGTCCGTTTCGGCCCAGCTGACGGCGACGGTGGTGCCCACCAGGGTGCTTTCGGCGGGGAGGTCGTTGGCCACCAGGACCACGACGGCGGGGCCGCCTTCCAGCGCGACGCGGACTTGCGTTGCATGCCCCACGTAAACCAGGGAGGTGACGGTGCCGAGCAGGGTGGAAACGCCGTCGTGCCGGGCAGTGGAAGCGGTCCAGTCCAGGGCGAGGCGCTCGGGCCGGACCATAAACGGGTTGGCCCTGTTGTAGAGGCGGGTGGCGGTCTCGGGGCCGAAGAGGTTGGAGGTCCCGACAAAATTGGCCACGAAGGCGCCGGTGGGACGCTGGTAGATCTCGTGCGCCGTGCCGATCTGGGCCAGCTTGCCGTTGTTGAACACGCCGATCCGGTCGCTCATGGTGAGGGCTTCCTCCTGGTCGTGCGTGACGAAGATGAAGGTGATGCCCAGGGAGCGCTGAAGTTCCTTCAGTTCAATCTGCATTTGTTGGCGCAGCTTGAGGTCAAGGGCGCCAAGCGGTTCATCCAGCAGCAGCACCTTGGGTTCGACGACGAGCGCCCGGGCCAGGGCCACGCGCTGGCGTTGCCCGCCGGAGAGCTGGGACGGTCGGCGGTGCAAGAACTTGCCCAGCTGCACCCGCTCCAGTGACTCGACGGCGCGCCCGCGGCGTTCGGCCTTCTTGACGCCCCGGACGCGGAGCCCGTAGGCGACGTTGTCCACGAGCGACATGTGCGGGAACAAGGCATAGTCCTGAAAGACGGTGTTGACGTCGCGCTGGAACGGGGCCTTGCCGCTGACATCGACGCCTTCGAGCTCGATGGTGCCGGAGGTGGGCAGCTCGAAGCCGGCGATCAGGCGCAGTACGGTGGTTTTCCCGGAGCCGGAGGGGCCCAACATGGAGAAGAATTCGCCCTGGAGGATGTCCAGGTCTACGCCATCCACTGCCCTGGTCTCGCCAAAGTTCTTGGTGCCAAACGTTTTGCTGAGGTTGCGCAGTCGGATGGCGGGGACTTCCGTGGTGCGTTCCCGCGCCGGGCTAATGGTGCTCTGGCTCATTGGGTGCGCCTTCCTTTCTGTCGTTTCCAGGCACGTCAACTGCTGTGACCTGGAACACAATGTGATGATGCTGCTAAATACTATTACTTAAGATGTTTTATTTATAGACCCTGTTGGAATGGCCGGTTACGATTGAGGAATTCCGCAACAACGGCTCCGACGAACACCGGAAAGGTTGGGCCATGTCCCTGTCCCCGCTGGGCGCCTCACGCAGCCTGGCCGCCGTGTTCACCCCCATCAAGTCCGGCGGTTTGGTGGATGAGGTGTGCCGTCGGATCGAACTGGCCGTGGAGTCCGGGCTGCTCATCAGCGGACAACGCCTGCCCAACGAGATCGAACTCGCCGGTGCCCTGGGAGTTTCGGCCGTCACCGCCAGGGAGGCCCTTTCCCAGTTGCGCGGCCAGGGCCTGATCCGCACCACACGCGGGCGCAGCGGCGGCAGCTTCATCACGGACAACTCCTTCCCCTCGGCCGCGTTGGCCCGGGAAAAGCTCCTTGGCCTGACCCGCCTGCAGATCACCGATCTGGGGCTGCACTTCCAGGCCATTGCCGTCGCCTGCGCGGGCGTGGCCGCCAAGCGTTCCAGCGAGGACGACGTCGAATCGCTGCGGTCCTACATCCGCCCGCCCGAGCAGCCCGGAGAACCCGCAACGGCGTTTTCGTGGCGGCTCACGGCTGCGGAATTCCTGCTGGAGATTGCTGCCGTGGCCCGCTCGGCCCGGCTGGCCCGCGAGTTGCTGCACCTGCAGGCCGATGTGGGCACCTTGACGCTGCTGCCGTTTGGGGACTCCGGGTTTTGCGAGAAGACGGCGGCCCTGAGCGAGTCCATCACCAACGCCATCGCCGCCCATGACGCCGCGGCGGCCGAGGAGCGCACCAAGGAACTCATGACCGCAACCACCAACTGGCTGCTGGCGGCACATGCCGACGGCCACCACTAACCACATCCAAACAAAGGCAAGCAGATGAACGGCAACGACGCCGAGACCACGGGCACGGGGGTGGGGGAACTCGCCGCCATGATCGCCGGGATTGAAGACCTCGCAGCCCACTGGGCGCGGGACACCACCGCATGGTTGGAGAGCTCCGGGAAGGCCACGGGCACGGCCATCGACAAGTTCATCCGGCCCACGGTGGCCGCCATGCTGCACGAGCCCGGCGCAATGCTGGCCGGTGCCGGATTTGTGGCCACGGCCGGATTGTTGGGCCCGGAGCGCAGCTACATTGCCTGGTGGCAGGGCGAGGAGCTGGAGCGGGTGGACGCCCTGGCCAATTTCAGCCCCCAATCGATGAGCCGCTACGTGAAAGCAGAATGGTTCAGGATTCCCGTAGCCACCCGTGAGCCGCATGTCACAGGCCCCTACATCGATCTGCTGTGCACCGACGAATACGTGCTGACCTTTACACACCCGGTGTTCAAATCAGGCGAGGTGGCCGGCGTCGTTGGTTTGGACGTCACGGCCCAAATCCTGGAACGGGCGGGCCTGGCCGCCTTGCGCAGCATCGGGCCGGACGCCGTCCTGGTCAATGCCGGCGGGCGCAGCATCATCAGCGCCTCACCCTCGGTGGACGCCGGCGATGTGGTTCACCCGGCCGAGGGCACCAAAGTCTTCCCCGTGGGACGGCAGTTCAAGATCTACACCGCCACCAGGTGACCCGCACGTCAGCCGGCATCCTCCACCGAATGGCATATTTCCACCAAACGTAACGCAACCATTGGGCGCTCCGGCCGCTGTATTGTGGCAGGCACGGCAGAGCTGCCGGGCGGATCAAGGGGAAGGGAGCGTGTATGCCAGCCCAAAAGAAGCGGCGCCAACCGACTCCCGAACCCACACCCGCCGAGTCGCCCGCAGCCACGCTCACCGGGGCTTTGCTGGCCAGGCGCCTGATGGATGAGGCCCGAACCCGGCCGGCCGTCGTCGTCAGCCACCTGCCCGACGCCGGCCACCGGCGGATCGACGCCGCGGCGCTGGCCCGCCTGGTGGACGGGGAAGCCGACGTGTATGAGGTGGAGAACGGCCTCCAAACCCACAAATTGCAGGACGGCCTGCCGGACGGGCTGGAAGTCTATGGAACAGCGGCAAGGGTTTATCCGGCCGGGCCCGGCTGGGTTGCCGCCACGCCAGAGCCCCGGCTGGCCCGCGCGGGCGTGAACATGAGGCGGTTGTTGGAGGACGTGGCCGGCGACGTCCGGGCCGCCGTGCACCGCACTATCCCACCCGGTCCGGCCGCGAAGCCCGCCACGGAAACGGCCACCGGGACCGTGCGCGGCTTTGCCTCCGACGACAACAGCCGGGCCCTGGTGAAGCTGGCCCTCACGGGGAAGGTGGTCATGGTCCGGGCCGAGGACCTGCTCCCCGGCGTGCCGCTCAATTGGGTGCTGGCACCGGGGCAGCAGGTGACCGGGGCGTTGGATTCGGAAAACGGCACCCTGGACATCCATGCCATGGCCGTCAAGCCGGGCTCGCCCGTCACGGTCTACAGTGCCGGGGACGTGGCGCTGGCCCGCGTCAACAGCACCTCCGCCACGCACGCCATGGTCGCGTTGTGGCCCGGGACGTGTTTCCGGATAGGCGTGGACCGGATCTCCTCCAACGAACTCGACTCGGCAGAGGACCTGCTCACCGAGGGTGAAGTGGTGCGCGTGCGGGTCCTGTACGAAAATGGCACCGTGGTGCTTTCCATGTTGGATGTGGACGACGACGAACCCCTGGTCGCTGCCCCGGCCCTCGTTTCGGGCGGGCCGCCATGGCTGGATCTGGACCGCCCCTACGCCAGCATCTTTGCCCCGCCCGCCGTGGCCGGTCCGCCCGGGGAAACCGGTCCGAATGCCCCGGCCGGTGCGGAGGAATCCGGGACGACCGGCGTCGCACTCCCCGCCGAGGAACCCGTACTGACCGCGTCCGAACGCAAGACGGCGCTGAAATCAACGCAAATGGAGCTGGAAAGGGCCCGCCACACCATCACGGAGTTGCTGGCGGCCGCCGACAAGCGGGGCGCCACGGACAAGATTGCCCGGGCCTTGCAGGACCAGCTGGCGGACGAGCGTGCAAACCTCGCCGAGTTGGCCCGGCTCCACAATGGCGCCACGCACCAAATCGACGTCCTCAAGGCCGAGGCGGTGCGGGCCAAGGCAAAGCTGGTGGACGCCAAGCAGCAGCGGCGTTCGGCATCCTCACGCACGGACCCGGTGGCGGCATCATTGTTCATCGATCCGCAGGAGCAGCTCGCCTTCGAGGTGTACACGGTGTGGGCTCACTCCGTCCCGGCAGTGGACAAGGCCGCCGAGCCCCTCGGCCCATACCTGGTGGGACCGAATTTCCTGGCGTCCCTGGCCCAGCTGACCCCGCAGCAACGGACCAAGACACTCCGGGCTGTGGTGGATTTGGCGGCCGGGCGGCAGGGGCCGTTGCGCAATCGCGAGCCGCACATGCTGCGTGAAAACGAGGGCGCCCATGCCCCGGTCCAAAAGCGCGGGGACGACGTCTGCTGGCGGCTCTACGTTGAACAGGGCACGGCCGGGGCGCTGCGGCTGCACTACTGGAAACTGCCCGACGGCCGGATCGAACTCTCCCGCGTTGTCACCCACGACGACGTGAAACCCTAAACTTGGAGGACGCCGTCGGAAAGGACGCTCCCACCATGGTTTCACCCCTTGAGCTGGTCCGCCTGCTGGACGAAGAGGGCTCCGAGATCGGCACCGCCGACAAGGCGCTGGTCCACGGCACCGACACGCCCCTCCACCTGGCGTTTTCCTGCCACCTGCTCGATGGCCGCGGCCGGACCCTGCTCACCCGCCGGGCGCTGGGAA
>JBAUMA010000016.1:0-2923 GCA_049578485.1 Specibacter sp. | reverse complement strand
CAACAACCCGCCAAAGACGATGAGCGAGCTTTTTGCGGCCGGAAAGAAGATTGCGGCTACGGGCGGGGACACGAAGGCGTTTTGGGGTGCCATCGACTGGACGTATGTGGACCAGTGGCATGGCATGGGCGTCAAGGCCATGAGCGCCGACCACTCCAAGTTCACGTTCGCGGACGACAAGGCGGCCCTGGAATGGCTGACCGGAATGGCCGATGTGTACAAGGCTGGCGGCATTCCCAAGGACTCCGTCACGGCAGACCCGGATCCGAGTCAGTCGTTCGATCAGGGAAAACTTGCCTTTGGTTCCACCAATGCCAGTTTCCTGCGCAATGTGAAGAAGAACGCTCCCACCATCTACCCGAATACGGGTGTCTCCGAGGGGCTGCGCAATGAAGGTGTTCCCTCGATGTTCAATGCCCAATACATCACCGTTCCCAAGAGCACCAAGAACCTTCCCGCCGCCGCCGCCTTCGCCAAGTACGTCACCAATTCCGAAAATCAGCTGGCCTGGGCCAAAGACCCCAGCGTCGTGATCTTCCCCAGCGCGGCGAAGGCGCTGGATGACTCCTTCTTTGCCGCGCCAGCTGGCAATGACCCGTTCGATCTGGCCCGATCCATTGCAGCCAAAGAGGCAAAGGACGCCGAACCCTACGATGCAGCAAACTACCTCAACGGTGCCGTGGGCGACGCGGTCATCAAGCAACTCCAGTTGGGCATCATCGGCCAGAAGTCACCGCAACAGGCCCTCAAGGACGGCCAGGACGCAGCCAACAAACTACTGACGGCAGCCAGCCAGTAACACCCGCTTGGGAGTAGTGCCGCGGGCCGGACGAGTGCTTCATCCAGCCCGCGGCGTGCCATTACCAGCAGCCAGACCTTGGAGCTTTCATGAGTAAGACAATTGTTGCCAGACGCGGCGGAGCCGCCCTGTACCGCCGGTGGTGGGTGCCCCTGCTATGGGTTGCCCCAGCCACGGTTGCGGTGATCGCGTTTGGAATCTATCCGTTTATCAACACCATCGTGCTGTCCTTCACGAACGCCAAGCCCATGGGCGGAAAAGTAAGCTTCGTGGGGCTGACGAACTACATCAACCTCTTCACGGACCCGGCATTCTGGCAAAGCACGGCCAACAGCCTTCTGTACCTGGTGTGCGTGGTGCCGCTGATGATGGTCCTGCCCCTTTTGCTGGCAGTGCTGGTTAGCAAGCCATTGAAGGGCATCGGCTTCTTTCGATCCGCCTATTACCTCCCTGCGGTATGTTCCACCGTGGTGGTGGGTATGGCCTGGCACATGCTGCTCGCCAGCGACGGGCAGGTCAACACGATTCTGACGCAACTCCACGTTGTCAAGGATGCCTTGCCCTTCCTATCTGACCGTTGGCTCATTCTCTTCTCAGCCATGGTGCTGACCCTGTGGAAGGGCCTGGGTTACTACATGGTCTTGTACATGGCGGCCCTGGCCAATGTGGAGCCTGCCCTGCACGAAGCAGCGCAGACTGATGGGGCCGGCTCCATCCGGCGCTTTTGGCATATCACGGTGCCCGGAGTCCGGGTCATGATGTATCTGGTGGGTGTGCTGGCGGCCATCGGCTCACTGCGGGTCTTCACCGAGATCTACATTCTTGGTGGCCAGAAGGGCGGTCCCGGCGGGCTCTCCGCGACTCTTCCCTTCTACATTCGCTCCGTCGGGTTGGACCCGCTCTCCGGGAGTCTGGGGCTGGGCGGTGCGGCCAGTGTCGCGTTGTTCCTGCTCACCTTCGGATTCATTCTCCTTAGCCAAAAACTGTCCCGCAAGAGCGAGGAATCATGAGCGTAGTTCAAGTTCGAAAGAAGACCCTGTCCGAGTCCGGGTCGCCTCGCAGAGCAGCGGCGGAGCAACGCCGCCGCCCATCGAAGCGGGCCATTTTAGGAATGGCCGGACGGTACCTGGTCTTGGTTGCCGTCCTGATCATCCTGGTAGGTCCCTTGATCGTTCCGCTGCTCTCCGCATTCAAGGGCCAGGGGGAGGACTTGTTTGGTCCGAACGCCACGCTGCTGCCGCAGCACTGGTCACTAGACGCGTTTGGGCAGCTGATGAACAGTATCCCCGTGTTCACTTACATGGGGAACAGCCTGATCGTGGCAGCCTTGGCGGTCGCCTCCAACGTCATCTTCGCCTCGGCGGCTGGCTATATGCTTTCGCGCAACGGCTGGCACGGACGGCAACTGGTTTTCCTTGCCCTCATCGGTGCCATGATTTTCCCGTTCGAATCCATTATGGTGTCGATGTTCGCCCAGGTACGCGGCATGGGCCTGACCGATACACTCGCGGGCGTCTGGGTTCCCGGGGCAGTCTCCGTGCTCAACGTGCTCCTGATGCGGGCGGCCTTCCTGGCCGTGCCAGACGAAATCGAGGATGCCGCTCTTATGGACGGTGCCGGGGAATTCCGGCGCTTTTGGCAGATCTTCCTCCCGGCAACCCGGGGAGTTTTGACCGTCGTTGTCATTACCACCTTCATCGGAGTCTGGGACGACTTCCTCTGGCCACTGATCGTCCTGCGGAGCGACGACAACTTGACCCTGATGCTCGGACTGTCCCAATTGCAGGGAAACTTCGGCCTGGACTACCGCGTCATCCTCGCCGGCGCCGTCGTGGCATTCCTGCCCGTGGCCATCATCTTCTTCATCGGACAAAAATACTTCTTCAAGGGCATGGAATCAGGAGGCGTCAAACTCTGATGTCCAACACCACGCAAACAGACTTCACGCCCGACAACCTCGCCGCCGCCGGTGCCATCGCAGGAACTCCGGATCCCGGGTACCAATGGCCCGTAGATCCAACCACCGTGGCCGCCTTGGAACACTGGCGTTCCCTGAAGTTTGGGGTGATCATGCACTGGGGGCTCTATGCCACCATCAACCAGGGCGGCAGCTGGTCCCTGTGC
>JBAUMA010000015.1:0-1579 GCA_049578485.1 Specibacter sp. | reverse complement strand
CTCCAGCGCTGGTTCGCTCAGGCGCAAGCACCCCCGGCACCGCCGGGCCGCAGGCCGACCCGCGCGCGGAACCGGCTGCCCGCCCGCATGCCGTCTGGCAGTTGGACGCCTGCGAACGCGTTGCCTTGCGGACGGGCCAACAGGTCTCGTGGCTGCGGGGCGTGGACGAGTTCACCGGGGCCGTGCTCGGAACCCGGGTTTTCCCCCCAGCGGTTCTGGAATCAGGTGCCCGCCGGGCAGACGCAACGTTATTTGCGTCACCTGTTTCGCCGCTGGGGCCGGCCAGGGGCCCTGCGGGTCGATAACGGCACGCCGTGGGGCAACTGGAATGACCTGCCGGTGGCGTTGGCGTTGTGGCTGGTCGGGTTGGGGGTCCCGGTCTACTGGAACGACCCCGGTTGCCCGCAGCAGAACGCCAAGGTGGAACGTTCCCAAGGGACGGGCAAACGGTGGGCCGAGCCCGCCCGCTGCCCGGACCCGGAGACCCTCCAGCAGCAGCTGGACGAGGCCGATTGCATCCAACGCGAGTGCTACCCGGCCGTGGGCCCGTTGAGCCGCCTGGCGGCGTTCGCGGACCTTCGCCACTCGGGCCGGGAATACAGCCGCGGCTGGGAGGAGCGTCACTGGAGCTTGGGGGAGGTGACCGGGTACTTGCAGGAGTTCGTGGTTCCTCGCAAGGTTCGGGTCAACGGGTCGGTCTCCGTGTACGAGCAGGACTACCGCGTGGGCGCGTCCTACCGAGGGCAAATCGTGTTGGTGCAGTTCGACGCGGGCGATCGCACCTGGGTGATTTGCGACGCCGAGGGCCGTCAACTGAGGCGTCACAAGTCGCGCGCGATCAACCGCGAACGGGTTGTCAAGCTTCGACTGGAATTGCGGCACGACCCTTGAGACCTCAGAAGTGGCAAAAGCGCAAAACCTGCTGTCGGGATTTCGCGCAAAACCACCTGTCGGGTGACACCGTTGGTTGACGGTGGCGTGCCTCACCTGAGCCGACGGTCGGTGCGCACCCCTTCCGTCGGGCCCCTCCCAGCATACCTGGAGCGGTCCAGTTGGCGCAGAGCAAATTGCGCAGAAAACGGGAACAAGAGGGGAGGGAAGACAAGGGGACATTCATGTTTTCCTGGCCCCGAAAACATGAATGTCCCCTTTTCCTCCTTGCAGCACTCGCCCTCAGTTCAGTTTCTCATGCTTCCCGGGCAGACAACAGCCGTGGAGGGGCTGCTTGGTGGAACAGCGGTAGTGCTCGGTGTTCCCGACACCACCGAAGGGCTGGAAATACCTGCCCATGCTGATGGCGAACGAAATGGTATCAAGCCCAAAGCGGCCACTCTTGGACGCCCGCTGACTCGCGTTCTGATTGAACTGGGGACCTGCCAGGATGACCTTCCTGATGATCCCGCTGTGCGTGGCGTTGCCCGCCTTGTCGTAGAAGACAGCAATGTCGTTATCTTTCTGGGCCATGCAGCACGGAGTCTGTTGCCAGCCGTCATCCTGAAGTACCTTGAGGCACATCGGCTCCGAATATCGAGAACGGCCCGTTAGTAGCGCTACCGCCGCCGAAGGTATAGCCGTGGCA
>JBAUMA010000014.1:0-7174 GCA_049578485.1 Specibacter sp. | reverse complement strand
GGCGGATCCGAACGAGGCCATTTTTTACACGTCGGGACGCACCTCCAACGAGGCCGCGTTCGTCTACCAGCTGATGGTGCGCGGGCTGGGCACCAACAACCTGCCCGACTGTTCCAACATGTGCCATGAGTCCTCCGGCTCGGCGCTGACAGAGACCATCGGCATCGGCAAGGGCTCGGTGTCCCTGGAGGACATGTACAAGGCCGAACTGATCATCATCGCCGGCCAGAACCCGGGCACCAACCACCCCCGCATGCTCAGCGCCCTGGAGAAGGCCAAGAAGAACGGCGCCGTGATTGTGGCCGTGAACCCGCTTCCCGAAGCCGGGCTCATGCGCTTTGAGAACCCGCAAACCGTGCGTGGGCTGGTGGGCGGCGGCACCGCACTGGCCGATGACTTCCTGCAGATCAAGCTCGGCGGCGACCAGGCCTTGTTCCAGGGGCTCGGAAAATTCCTGCTGGAGGAGCAGCGCCGGGCCGGGTCCTCCCGCGAGGGCCGGGTGTTCGACACAGCATTCATCGAGGCACATACGGCGGGCCTTGGGGAGTACCTGAAGGAACTGGAGACGGTCAGCTGGGCCGAGATCGTCACGGCCTCGGGCCTGTCCGAAGCCCAAATCCGCGCCACCGGCGAGCGGCTCCTGGCATCCAAGGCCACGGTGGTCTGCTGGGCCATGGGCCTGACCCAGCACAAGCACTCCGTTGCCACGCTCAAGGACGTGGTCAACGTGCTGCTCCTGCAGGGGAACATTGGCAAGCCCGGCGCCGGCGTCTGCCCGGTCCGCGGCCATTCCAACGTCCAGGGCGACCGCACCATGGGCATCTTTGAACGCATGCCAGCCGCGTTCCACGACGCCCTTGACCGTGAGTTCTCCTTCTCCTCCCCGCGGGCCCACGGTTTTGACACCGTGGCGGCCATCGAGGCCATGCGGGATGGCAAGGCCCGGGTCTTCGTGGGGATGGGCGGCAACTTTGTGCGCGCCACCCCCGATTCAAACGTCACCGAAAAGGCCCTGTCCGGCATGGCCCTGACGGTGCAAATCTCCACCAAGCTGAACCGCTCGCACCTGGTCACCGGCCGCCAGGCACTGATCCTGCCCACCCTGGGCCGCACCGAACGCGACGCCCAGGCCGGCGGCGAACAACGCGTCACCGTGGAGGATTCCATGAGCGCCGTGCACGCATCGCGCGGCCGCCTGGCCCCGGCGTCGGCCAACCTCCTGTCCGAGGTTGCCATCGTCTGCCGGCTCGCGGCCTTGCTGTTCACCAACGACGACGGCGACACCCGGGCAGGTGCGCCGTCCGTCGACTGGGCGGCACTGGCCGGGGACTACGGGCTGATCAGGGCCCACATTGCCGCCGTCGTGCCCGGTTTTGAGGACTTCGAGGCCAAGATCGACCGGCCGGGCGGGTTCATACTGCCGCACGGGCCCCGCGACTCCCGGTCCTTTGCCACCGACACCGGCCTGGCCCAATTCACGGCCAACACCCTGGAATACCCCAAGGTCCCGGCAGGCCGGCTGCTGCTGCAGACCCTGCGCTCCCACGACCAGTACAACACCACCATCTACGGCAAGGACGACCGCTACCGCGGCATCAAGAACGGCCGCCGCGTGGTCTTCGTGAACCAGTCCGATTTGACGTCCCTGGGCATTGCGGACGGCGCCATGGTGGACCTGGTCTCCGAATGGAAGGACGGTGTGGATCGCCGCGCCCCCGGCTTCCGCGTCGTGGCCTACTCCACCCCGGCGGGCTGCGCGGCCGCCTACTACCCGGAAACCAATGTGCTGGTGCCGCTGGATTCCAAGGCCGACGTCAGCGGCACGCCCACCTCCAAATCAGTCGTGATCCGGCTGGAACCGGTGGCTTAAATCCGGCGGCCGTGCTCGTCCCGGCAGTTATTCCCACACCCCGTCGCGGAGCCATTCAAGGGTTTGCTGCCAAAAGGTGTGCCGGAAGCGGCTGTGGAACAGGGCAAAGTGGCCCAACGACGTTTGTCCGTAGTCCGCCGGGCGCAGCTGGATGATGCGGGTGGCACTGTTCGGCGTGTACGCCACGGCCCGTGCCATCGCGGCCAGGGTGGCGTAGGAGTCGTCGTCGGGCGCCAGCGCCAGGATGGGGGCCGTGACCGCCGCCTGGTGCGCCCGTAAGGCGTCGCGTTCGACGCCGGTGGCCGCCGCGGTGAAGTCCTTGCGACTCCGTGCCCAGTCAAGCGCCACCCCGCGGGGCAGGTCTTCCATGACGCCCAGGCGTTTGCAGGGGAAGTAGCCGAAAATGCCCACCAGCGGCACCGAGACAAGGCAGCGCCCCCAGTGGGCTGCCTTGTGCCGGAATCGGAGGTCCCGCCAGTAGGCGTGCTGGGCCCCCACCGTGAGGATGCGCCCAAGATCGGCTGCATGGCCGGCCAGGCCCACCCCGAAGCCGCCAAAGCTGTGCCCCACGCAATGAACGGGCATGCCGCCTGAATGCGCCAGCCCCCATGCGAGGACCACATCAATGTCCAGCGAGCCCCAGTGGTACCAGCGCATCTTTTGCCCGCGCAGCGACCCGCCCCGGGAATCGCCGATTCCCCGGTAGTCGAAGGTGACGGCCCTGAAGCCGTTGGACGCCAGGAAGGCCGCGTACCGGTGGTAATAACCGGCCTTGACGGCAGTGGCGGACGCAATGACCACGGTCCCGCGCAACTCTTGCAAATCCGGGACCTCAAAGACGTGCCCGTGTAACACTCGCCCGTCCGTGCAGCTAAACGTCAACGGCGCCGACGGCACCGCGCTGGGCGCGCTCACGTCCACGGAAGGGCGACAGCCGTGAGCTGCTGCCCCATTTTGGCCCCGTGCGGTGGCACCACCATGACGCCGTCGGCCGCGGCGAGACCGCGCATCATGGCGGAGTCGGTGTTGGCGCAAGGCGAGGCCAGCCCGTAGACCAGCCTGTAGGGCATGAGCCGGGTGGGTCCGGCGTATTCCTTGATGGGGGCGCCGCACGCCACCTCAAAAGTGCCGGGCATGGGCCGGCTGCCGAGTTTGGCCAGCAGGGGCGCAGCCACGGTCAGCAGCCCGGTCATGGCGGCCAGCGGGTTTCCGGGCAGGCCCACCAGGAAGCGGCCGTCGGGCAGCTCGGCCAGCAGGGTTGGATGTCCCGGCCGCATGGCGATGCTGTCAATGTGGAAGGTGCCGCCCATCGCGGCGATGGCGTCGCGAAGGAAGTCAACGCTGGAGCGTCCCGTCGCGCCCGTGGTGATGACGACGTCGGCCGGGTCCTGTTCGCTGTCCGCCAGGGCGGCAAGCAAGTCGGGCAGCTTGTCGGCCGCACGCCGCAGGCCAATGACTGTCCCGCCCAGCATCTCAATGACTCCGCCGAGTTGCGGTGTGAACGCGTCGCGCACAAAGCCCGGCTCGGGGATCCCGGCGGAAATCACTTCCTCGCCGGTTAGGACAAGTTTCACTGCGGGCTTGCCCAGGACGGAGAGTTCGTCTTGTCCGCCCAGTGCGGCCAGGGCCAGGTGGGCGGGGTTGAGCACCGTGCCGGCCTTCACCAGCACCTCTCCGCGGACGGCTTCCTGTCCGGACTGGCGGATGTGCTGGCCGTTCTTGGGCTCCCCCGGCCGGGCGGCGCCGCTGCGCACCAGCACCGGCAGGCCGTCGTCGTCTGTGGCGAACGTGCCGGACTCGCTGCGCAGGACGGCCTTCGCGCCCGCGGGGATCACGCCCCCGGTGACGATGGGCAGCGCCTGGCCCGGGCTCAGGCGGCGGCCGGGTTCAGCCAGGATCCAGGGCGGGCTTCCGGAAACTGCCCAACCGTCCATGGCGGAGGAGGCGTAGTGCGGCATGTCGTGGCGGGCCGGCACATCGGCGCCCAGTTTTCGCCCGGCCGCCCGCGCCAAGGGAACGTCGAGGGCCGGCAGCGGTTCCGCCACGGCATAGGCCAACGCACGCGCCTCCTCCCAGGTGTGGGGCAGGACGCGCGCGGGTGCCTCGGCTTCGATCGGGGTGCTCACAGTGGCTGACTACCCGGCTGCGGCTGCGTTGCCGGATTCGGGACCTGATTCGGGCGCCTCCGCGGCGGCCAGCCGCTTGGCCAGGCCCAATGCCGCTGCCATCGCCGCACCCTCCCCCGCCTGTCCGGAGCCTGCGGCCAAGCCGGCGGCCAGTCCTGCCACAAACGTGGTCAGGGGTGCCGCGGGCCGCACGATTGAATGCGCCGCCACGCCGGCCAGGTTCAGCACCGCGTGCGTGTCCACCTCGATATCGGCGATTTCAAAAGCTTCGAGCAGCTTCGCCAGCCATGCCTGCAATACTTCGTCGTGATTCTCCAATGCCCAGCCCTTTCCCGGCCCAGCCACGTTTGCCGCATCACCCCGGCGCGGCAATGCCGTGCAGCCGGGCGTCGTCCCACGTGTCAATGTCCGCCGTCAGCCCAGTGGGAACGGCGCATTCCTTGGTGTTCACACTAGCAACCAGGGAGAAGACCGACGCGTTCTCCAGCCGGTGCGCCGCCCGCGCCGCCTCAACTGCTGCCCACAGCCCGTCCACCGGGTAGATCGCCGTCAGTGGTTGGCGGCACCCGCCGGCTACGGCCATGACACCCTGCCCGACGGCGCACCCGGCAAGTTCCGCCGCCAGCAACCGGGCCAGCTCCCCGGCGCCGGGCATGTCGCAGGCCAGGACCAGCACGTGCCCGTCCCGGGCCCCAAGCCCCGCAAGCCCGGCCGCGATCCCCGCCGCAGGACCGGAAAAGGGTGGATCTTCCTGCACCGCGCGCACCAGGGGGTGCCCTGCCCACTGCCCAAGCCAATCGGCAACGGGTTCGATGGGACCAACGACGGCGAGTCCCGCGCCAGCGGCTGGCCCGGAGTGTGGTGCGGCCCCGGCATCCCTGGGGGCAACCACCATGAGGGCCCCGCGCACCGTACGGGCCAACAACGTTTCACCGTCCACGAGCAGGCCCGCCTTGGGCACGCCGCCGAGGCGGCGGGACATTCCGCCGGCAAGAATCACGGCAAACATGCAAGCCCCTTTCCGAACGGATTTGCTGCCCATGCTATCCGGCCCGGACGAGGCCGGGGCTCATTGTGACAACGCACGAAGGTGCATTTATGCATTCACTGCATATTTTCAGGAACTGCATTTATCCTGTTGGAGTGCACCGGGAAATCCACCGGCAACACGTCTCACTCCGTCTAAGGAACCACAATGTCAGCGTCACTGCCCGAAGATACCCTGCGGTCCAGGAAGCGCGCCGCAACCCGGCTCGCCATCCGCCGGGCCGCCATCGAGCTGGGCCTTGAACACGGGTACGCGCACGTCACGGTGGAGATGATCTGTGAGGCCAGCATGGTCTCCCCCCGCACCTTCTTCAACTACTTCGGCTCCAAGGAAGGCGTCTACGTCACCACCGGAAAGTCACTGCCCTCCGAGGACCAGATCCGGGCTTTCGTTGAAGGCACCGGGTCCAGCGTCTTCGGGGACCTCTTTAACGTCATTGCCGAAACGGTGGTGGACGGCGACGCCGGCCTGGAGCTGTTCAGGTCACGGCACCAGCTCATCCACCAGACCCCTGAACTTCTCAACAAGGAAAAAGCCCGCATTAGCGAAACCGAGGAACTGTTTGTTGGCTACGTCATGGCCCGCTACCGCTTCCACGGCCGCACCGAGGAAACCACCCCGGACTTGGAAGATGAGGCCCGCATGGTCGTGGCACTTGTCTCCGGGGCAATGCGCTTCGCCATGCAAAAGTGGGTGGCCGGAAACTTCACCGCCACCCGCCAGGACTTGGTGCGCAATGCATCAAAGCTGATCGAACGCATCACCAGCAACGAACACTGGCCGTGAGGGACGGGGCCGGCAGTACTGCCCGTCCCCATACCCACCCCACGGCACACCCATTCTGGACACTAGGAATCAATCATGGCAACAACCACCCAAACGACGCATCCACCGGAGGCCACCGACCGGCGAAGCATCCTGCTCCTGTTCGCGGGACTCATGCTGACCATGCTGCTGGCCTCACTGGACCAAACAATCTTCAGCACAGCCCTGCCCACCATTGTTGGCGAACTCCACGGCGTGGACTTGATGCTGTGGGTCATCACCATCTACATCCTGGCTTCCACCATCATGTTGCCCATTTACGGAAAACTCGGCGACCTGATCGGGCGCAAGGGCATCTTCATCGGCGCCATCTCCATCTTCATCCTTGGCTCGATCATTGGCGGCATGGCCCAAAACATGGAGTGGCTCATCATTGGCCGCGGCGTTCAGGGGTTGGGCGGCGGCGGCTTGATGCTGCTGTCCCAGGCCATCATTGCCGACGTCGTCCCGGCCAGGGAGCGCGGTCGGTACATGGGCGTCATGGGCGGCGTCTTTGCCTTGTCGTCCGTTGCCGGGCCGCTGCTGGGCGGCTGGTTCACTGACGGCATCGGCTGGCGATGGGGCTTGTGGATGAACATCCCGCTGGGCATCCTTGCCATCATTTCGGCCGTGTTCTTCCTGAAACTGCCCAAGCGTCCCCGCGTACAGGGGCGCATTGACGTGGCGGGCATGGCCCTGCTGGGTATCACGTCAACGGGCCTGGTGCTTGTCAGCACCTGGGGCGGCACCAAGTACGACTGGAATTCCCCCACCATCATCGTCATGGCCATCGCAACGCTCGCCTGTGCGGCGGCGTTTGTCTGGGTGGAGCACAAGGCCGAGCTGCCCATCATGTCCCTGCACCTGTTCAAGTCGCTGAACTTCAACCTGACCACGGCTGCCGGCCTGATCACGGGCATCGCCATGTTTGGCACGCTTGCCTACCTGCCCACCTACCTGCAGATGGTCACCGGTGCCAACGCCACGCAGGCCGGCTTGTTGATGATCCCGATGATGGCCGGACTGCTCGTGACCTCCATCGGTTCCGGGCAGCTGGTCAGCCGCACCGGCCGCTACAAGTGGCTGCCCATCACGGGCATGTTCATTGTGGCCGGCGCCCTGGTCCTGCTGTCCTCCATGACGCCGGCCATGCCGGTCTGGGTCATTTGCGCATACCTGGCAATCATGGGCATTGGACTGGGCATGAGCATGCAAATCCTGGTGTTGATTGTCCAAAACCAGTTCCCCAACTCCCAGGTGGGGATGGCCACCGCCTCGAGCAACTACTTCCGGCAGATCGGCGCCTCCCTGGGAGCCGCCGTCGTC
>JBAUMA010000013.1:0-2047 GCA_049578485.1 Specibacter sp. | reverse complement strand
GGGAGTGGTGGTGCCGTTGCCCAGCTGCCCTTCGTCGTTGATTCCCCAAGCCCAGACGGTTCCGTCCGCGGCCACCGCCACCGACTGGAAAGAACCTGCGGATGTCTGGACAAAGTCGGGATTCGTGACGCTTCCGCCAACCCTCGTTCCGCCACCGGCGTCGCCGGTATCAATGGTGATGACTGCATCGGCTTGCGCGGACAAGGCCGAAGCTGCCACCAGCACAGCGGTCAGCAACACAGCAGCAAGGCGTCGGCCCAGCTTTCCCGACGTGCCTGTGGGGCGCCGCTTTACTGGGAAAAGTGACAGGCTGACGGAAGTCGCCTTATCCGTTTCGGATAAGGGGTGGGGACTCGGTGGCATTGAACGCTCTTTCAGAAAATACCGAAAATCCGAACCCTTCGGAAGTCGGCAAAGACCACCACAGTTTAGACGAATATATTCTGGTCGACAGATAGTCGCCGGCTTACGTCGGTAACAATTACGTACAGTATTCAATAATCGTTGTCAGCTATTAGGCAAGCTGCCGGGCATCGATACCGGCAATTGGGGCCTCGGGGAATTTCGCCTTGCGTGTCCATCCGCCCCGGCCGCAAGCGGCCCGTCAGGCTGGAGGTTCCAGTGGGCTTTCGGCTGTTGTGTCCAGCGGCAGCTCGGTCCACGTCACGGACGCCGAGGAAAGCGACTGGAGCACCTTGAGATGGAACTCCTCAACGGCGTCGCCCAGGGATTCGGCCACGTCCTGCCCGCCGGAGGTGAAGACGATGTCCGCTGACCCTTCTTCTTGGGCGAGGATGTGCACAGAGTAACCGCCCCAGCCGTACCGGCCGCTCTGATCGTCCCGGGTCAAGCCGCCCAGCCATGAGCGCAGCAGGGGTTGGAATTGCTCCGCCGGGGCGCCCCGCAACGTCATGAGCAGGCTGGCGGACTTGTCCAGGTATGGGTTGCTTGGCCCCCACACCCAGCCGTGGTTCATGGCGTAGCGCCGCGGTGAACTCGTCATGGCCGGCAGATTATCACCGGCGCCGCCAATGTCCCACCCTGCTGGCATGTCGGTAAAGGCCAACACCTTTCGCCTCGTCGCGCTGTCGATTGCTTTTGTCCTACCGGCGGGTTGTCATCCAGTCCGGAAGTGACCGTATGACTTCCGTCAGGAAGGTGTCGGGGCTAATCGTGTCAGCATGCGGGAGCCAGGCGTCGATGGCACCGGCATAAGCGTGGGCCACGAAGCCGGCGTGGATGTCGGCAAGGCCCGGTTGCGGCCCGGTGGTGGGGAGTTGCCGCAATTGCTGGGTGAGGGAGTACCGGATTGCCTCGTAAAAGTGGTCCGCGAGGAGTCGGAACAGCTGGGGCTGGATGTGTCCGTCCGGCTGCTGGTAAATTCGCCGCCGCAACAAAATGTGTTCGACGATCTCCCCGAGCCGGACCCTCGACAATGCGGCCAGGTCCGAGGTGTTCGATGCCAGCCCCCGGTCCATCCGTACCCTGACGTGGTCGAGCTCCTCGGTGAGGGCTGCAGCCAACAGTTCGGTGGGGTTCCCTACGTGGTTGTAAAACGTCTTGCGGCTGACCTTTGCCTCCGTGACCACCTGGTCCACCGTGATGGAGGCAAGGGGCTGAAGTTCAGCCAGATGGAGGATCGCCCGGCGAAGTGCTGCTGAGCTCCGGCTGGCCCGCGGGTCGGTTTTCGCCGGAGCCGTGGCCGGAGTCGGGGTGTCCGTCTGCATGTCATCAGTATAGTTCGCCGCGCCCCATCTATTACACTTTTGTGTAATAGATTGTTTGGCTAGTGCTCGAACCACGGGTACATGGAGCAAAGGTGGCATGTGGACGTGCTCAAAGCGTTGCGGGGCAATCGGCGGCTGATCCTGCCGACGTTGGTTTTCCTGGGTGTCGTCTCGACGGCGGTGGGCAGTTTGGGCGCGCCGCTCCTGCCGACCATTGCCGCCGCGGACGGAGTGTCGCTGGGGGATTCACAGTGGGCGTTGACAATCTCCTTGGTGGCCGGCGCAGTCGCGGCACCTGTCCTTGGGCGGCTCTCCGACGG
>JBAUMA010000012.1:0-1597 GCA_049578485.1 Specibacter sp. | reverse complement strand
GGCGGACGGTGCGCTGCGGATCATCGACTTCGACGACTTCGGTCCCGGATACTTCCTCTTTGACCTGGTGACTGCCCTCTTCTGGTACCAGCCCCACCCAAGCCACGGTGAATTCGAGAACGCCCTGTTCGCCGGGTACCGTTCGGTCCGCGAACTGGACCCCGACCACCTGAAGCTGTGGCCGGCGCTGCGCCTGGCCCGCGGGGCCAGCTACCTGGGCTGGGCCGCTGAACGCGAGGGCCAGGACGATTCGGACTTCATCATCGAGAACCTGCTGCCGCTGGTGCTGCGCCTTGCCGAAAACTACCCGAAGGGACTGGACATGACTTCCCCATCCACCGACGACCTGCTGGCCCGGCGCCATGCCACGGTCGGCACGCACTCCCCGCTCTTCTACTCCGAGCCGCTCGCACTGTCCTCCGCCGAAGGCGTGTGGATCACCGCCACGGACGGGACCCGCTACCTGGACGGCTACAACAACGTCCCGCATGTGGGCCACTGCAACCCCGTGGTGGTGGAAGCCGCCCGCAAGCAGGGCATGACGCTGAACCTGCACAGCCGCTATCTGAACGAACCCATGGTCGACTACGCCGAAAAGCTGCTTGCAACCTTCCCGGCCCCGCTGGACAAGGTCTTCTTCACCAACACCGGCTCCGAATCCAACGAGCTGGCGCTGCGCCTGGCCCGCCAGCACACCGGAAACCGCGGCGTGCTCATCAGCGACTTCAGCTACCACGGCAACACCACCTCGCTGGCCGAGCTGACGACCGGGCTGACCACCCGCGAGGGCCTGGGCGACCACGCCCGTCCGATCCACATCCCCGATCTGGAGCACGCCGACGGGCTGGACGAGGACGCGCTCACCGCGCGGGCGCTGGCCCAGGTGGACGAGGCAATCGCCTCGTTGCAGGACGCGGGGTTCGGGCTTTCCGCCGTGCTCTTCGACCCGATCTTCTCCACGGAGGGGCTGAACCGCGTGCCGCGCGGCTACGTCTCCGGCCTGGTGCAGCGCGTGCACGCCGCCGGCGGATTGGTCATCAGCGACGAGGTCCAGTCAGGCTTCGGGCGCACCGGCGAGGCCATGTGGGGCTTCCAGCTTCACGGGATCTCCCCCGACCTGGTCACCCTGGGCAAGCCCATGGGCAACGGGCACCCGCTGGGCGGGGTGGTGACCACCACCGAACTGCTCGAGGAGTTCGGGGCACACAACATGTACTTCAACACCTTTGCCGGGAACCCCGTCTCCGCGGCGATCGGCATGGCCGTGCTCCAGGTGATGCAGGAGCAAAACCTCGTGGAAAACTCCAGGGTGCTCGGTGCCAGGGCGAAGGGGGCGCTGACCCACGTGGCTGCGGCTTCCCCGGTTGCCGGGGCGGTGAAGGGCACGGGGCTGTTCTTCGGGGTGGAAATCATCCGTTCCGGCGGCCCCTGGGCGGATGGCGCCAAGGCAGTGATCGAACACATGAAGGCGCACGGGGTGCTCGTTTCCCGCATCGGCCCGAACGACAACGTGCTGAAGATGCGCCCGCCCATGGTCATCAATGCAGAGCAGGTCGACATGCTGGTCTCGGCGTTTGCCAATGCCCTGGCGGCCGTG
>JBAUMA010000011.1:0-9779 GCA_049578485.1 Specibacter sp. | reverse complement strand
CGGTCGGTCTTGTTGACCAACAGGATGACGGGGAGCTTTGCGGCGAGTGCCTTACGCAGCACAAAGCGGGTCTGGGGCAGCGGGCCCTCGGAAGCGTCAACGAGGAGCACAACGCCGTCGACCATGGACAGGCCGCGCTCGACCTCGCCACCGAAGTCGGCGTGGCCGGGGGTGTCGATGACGTTGATGGTCATGACCTGGCCGTCGGCGGAGGGACCGTTGTAGGCCACCGTGGTGTTCTTGGCCAAAATGGTGATGCCCTTTTCGCGCTCCAGGTCACCGGAGTCCATGACACGCTCTGCAACCACGCCGTGATCCGCAAAGGAGTGCGTCTGCTTGAGCATGGCGTCGACCAGGGTGGTCTTGCCGTGGTCAACGTGCGCCACGATGGCGACGTTGCGCAGGTCAGTGCGCGAAGCAGTGTTCAGAGAAGTGTCGCTCATGCGTGAAGACTCGTTTCAGTTGGGCCCGGCTGCAGGCCCGAAGAGGGCTACGGCAGAAAGTCACATTGTTGTCAGTACATAAATGGTGGCCGTGATAATCGGCAGATAACACCATTCTAGACGTAGTGCCAAATACGGCCTAGTCACTTTATCGCATGACGGCCATGTTTTGCGCCACCACCACCCTGCCAAACCCTCCCGCGCCCCGTCCGGTGGCGGGTTTCCGCAGTTAATGCACGACGGCGGCGGGCGCCTTGCGTGACCAACCTCACCCGCCGCCGTCGTGCTTGAACTGCTTGGGACGGCGTTTCCCGACCTGGCGAACTGCGAAGGGGTTTGGGGGCGCTACTTGGAATACTTCCAGTCCCACACGTTCCACCACACGCCCACGTCAACGGGGGAATACTGCACCCCGCCGACGTGCGGGCCATTGACTGCCAGCCCGGTGCGTTGGAACATGGGCAGCCCATAGCCGGCTTCCCACACCAACTTGTCGATCTGCAGCTTCAAGGCGTTTTGCTTGGCGTCGTCAGCGGTCACGGCAAGCTGTTCGGCCAACTGGTCAACCACGGTGTTGGAGAAGTTGTTGAGGTTGGACACTGCCCCGGTCTTGAACACCTCCGGAACCTGGACCGAGCCGGTGGGGTTGCTGGTCCAGCCGTACAAGGCGACGTCGAACGCGCCGGCCTTCAGCGCGGACTGCCAGTCCGCGGCACCCTTTCCGGCGTCGGTGACCTTGAATCCCGCCAGTTCGGCCGAGGCGGAGATGAGGGAGAACTCCATGACGCGGAGGGGATCGTCTTTGTTGTACAGGATCCGCACCGCGGGTGTGGACCCTGCCAGCAAGGTCTTGGCCGCGGGGATGTCGACGGCTCCAAACCCGGAGCTGCCATTGCTGCCCGAGGACTCCTTGTAGGGCGTTTGTACCTGGCGGAACACGAACGAGTTAAGCACCTCGGCGTTGGAATCCAGCGGCTTGGCGGCCTCGTCGACGATGTCCTGGCGTGGCACGGTTTTCAGAAAGGCCGTTCGGAAGTCCGGCTTGGAAAAGACGCCCTTGAAGTTCAGCACGGCCTGGTCAAATCCGAGGCTCTTGCCCTGTTGGATGTGGATGTCCTTCAGGTCCTTGAGCCCGGTCATGGTTTCCAAGGTGGCTGCCGGGGAGATGATGTCGGCGGTCTTGCCCTGGAGCGCGGCAATCTGCGCTGCCGAGGAGGCCTCATAGTGCACCGTGATGGTATCCAGTGCGGGTTTGATCCCCCAGGCGTAGTCCACATTGGGGGTCAGCACCAATTCCTTGCCAGGGACGATGCTTTTGACCAGGTACGGCCCGTTGGAGAGTGCAAGGGACGGATCAGGCATGGCTTTGGTGTCGAATCCGGTGTTCCAAAAATCCGCCACCTTGCGCAAGACCGGGTTGGGGGCCACGGGTGAGGCGGGGTTGCCCTTGTGAATGCCCATCAGCAAGGTGCTCAGCGCCTGGGCATCTTTGAGTCCGGATCGTCCCGCAACAATGTGCGCGGGGATGCTCAGGGTTGTGCCCAAGGCCGTTTCCCAGTCGGAGAACGGTGTTGTGTAGGTCAAGGTAAGGGAAGCGCCGTCGTCCCCGATCACTGGCATGGCCGTTTTGGCCAGCCCCGTGGTGTCACCGGAATAGTTGAAGTAGGCGGTGCCCTTGGTGACCTTGAACTTTGAATCCAGGGTGGCGTCGTTGTAGTAGCCGGATCCGGCCGCCCATTGCAGAAGCAGGTCATCGGCCGTGACGGGTGCACCGTCGGACCAGGTGACACCACTGTTGATGGTGTATTTGACCGTCAGGGGGTCATCGGAAACCTTCTCGTACTTGCCGAATTTTTCGTTCGGAACCAGTTTGAGGTTGTTGTCAACGTAGTTGAACCCGGAATGGGTTGCGTAGTTGATTCGGGTGTTGATGTCCGTGGCGCCCGTGACACTGCCGGGGTTGAAGGAGGTGAATGCCTTGCCTTCCAGCACCGTCACGTTGCCGCCCACTGCGGCGGTGGGTGCCGGCGTCGAATCGACGGGATTCGGCGGTGTGGCTGTGCACGCGCCCATGGCCAGCACGGCTGCTGCGGCTAGCGCAATTGCTTTGGAAATGCGTCCGACGCGCATTCCACCTCCAGTTTCTTAATCTTCTATGCGGGCCCCTGGGCATGCCGGCAGCGTGCCGTCCAGGGTGTATTGCCCGTCTGCCAGACTACCGCAGCACCTTGTTAGGACCGCTCCGGCTGGCCGCGGCGGCGGCTGGGATCGCTGTGGAAAGGCGCGGCACCGGGGCCGAACTTTTAGTAGCCAGTGGCCCCGTCAATGCACTCGCGCAGAAGGTCGGCGTGGCCCAGATGGCGGGCGTATTCCTCAATCATGTGCATGTAAATCCAGCGCAGGTTCATCGGTTTCCCGTGACGCAGGCCGGGCAGTGCAGCGTCCAGGTCGGGGATCTGTTCGGCGATGGCCCGGACGCGCACAAGCTCCTCGGCATAGTGCCGTACGTCACCGAGTGCCGTCTCCTCGGCGACGGCGTTGAAGTCCGCGTCCCGGTCCACGGCACGGAAGTGCGCTGGTTCATCGGTGCCGGCCGCGACGTTGGAGAACCAGTATCGTTCGACGTCGGCAAGGTGGCGGGCGATGCCGGCAAGGGTCAGCGCCGACGGCGGCACCGCGCGCCGGCACAGCTGTTCTGCCGTCAGCCCGCCCAGCTTGATGGGAAGGGTCTGGCGGTAAAACTCCAGCCAGCTTTCCAACGATTCGCGGTCGCCGGCCATGAAGTCCAGGTGGACCCTCTCGTCAGCTAGTGAGGGGGTGCGTTCTTCGGCGGTGTTCATGGAACAACTGTTCCACATGCCCTGGAGGATTTTGTGGCTTTTGGACCGAAAAATCAGCGGGAAGGGGTGGCCCGAATGCCGGTAGTAAAGGAAGAATGGCGGGATGACCCTAAGAATCCAATCCATCAGCATCGATTCGGCCAACCCCGGCCCCACTGCAAAGTTCTGGGCTTCGGCGCTCGGTTGGCGGATCACCGAGGACACTGAGGACGAGATTGTGCTGGAACCGCCGGCGGGAAGCCCCGAGGAAGGCGTTGTCCCGGACGTGCTGGTCCTGCGCGTACCAGAATCCAAAGCAGTCAAGAACCGCATCCACCTGGACCTGCGCCCGGAAGATCAGCTCGCCGAGGTGGCTCGCCTGGAGGCGCTCGGCGCACGACGCGTTGACATAGGCCAGGGGTCCTCCGTCACGTGGGTGGTGATGGCCGATCCGGAAGGCAACGAATTTTGCGTGCTGCGCGCATACACGGAGGCGGAACGGTCCGAGGTTCGTTGAGGGGACACATCTTCCGGGGCTGTGGATAACTTTCGGCGGGAAATCAGGTTCGCTGGAAAAATTGCTGCATGGGAATCAAATACTTTGCACTTCCGGTGCCGCCTCAATTGGTCAATATTGCCCGCATCAATCCACGGGCGTTCCTGTCCGACCAGCACTTTTGGCAATCGTGGTCGGATACTCCCGACAGGCCCTCGATGCTGACCCTGGACAAGAGTTGGTGGGAGCTGCAGCAACTCTTGGGCGGACGGGAACCCGGGGCGCCGAGGCCCGCCTATGAGCTGGTTCGTGGAGACGTGACGCATTACGGCTATGGCTGGATCCCCTATGACCGTGTCCTGGCAGCCGAGGAGGTGCTCGCCGTCGCCAACGACCTCGCGGCCGGGCTCTATCAGGCGTGCGCGGCGTCGTTTTCCCCGGACCTGGCTGCGATCATGTACGAGCGCCGGAGCTACGTAGAGTCCAATCTGGGGGCCGCCCGGACATTCACGGCACAGCTGGCCGGCCAGGGACTCGGTCTGATCTATTCCATCGGCTGACGGCTTGTGGCATTGGGCCAATGACTCAGGGGGTAACGTCCCGCCATTCTCAATCGCTCGCCCGCATATCCTGAGGATCAGCCGTATACCGATCCTTGGAAGGACCCCATGCCCGACTCCTCAAGCCCGCTGCGCAAACTCGGATTCCTCACCATTGGCCTATTTGATCCGGCGGATCCGGCCGCGGGACACGAATCGACGTTGCAGGTCATCGAACTGGGCGAGCGGCTTGGCTTCGACAGTGCCTGGCTGCGCCACCGCCACTTGCAGTTTGGCATCTCCTCCCCCATTGCGATCATGGCCGCGGCCAGCCAGCGCACCTCCCGCATCGCGCTAGGCACCGCCGTAACACCGGTCGGATGGGAAAACCCCTTGCGCCTGGCCGAGGACCTTGCCACTGTGGATCTGCTGGCCGGCGGCCGGATCAATCCTGGGCTGAGCGTGGGTGAACCCATGCACTACGGCACGGTGAAGCAAGAGTTGTATCCGGATTCCGCCGAGGTGGAGGACTTCAGCTACACACGTGTGGAACGGCTTGCCCGTTTGATTGCCGGGGAACCCGTCAGGGAGTTTTCCGGCAAGCAGGGCGTTGTTGAGGAGTTCTCCAACCGGGTGGAGCCGCACTCCCCCGGGCTGCGGGAACGTCTCTGGTATGGGGCGGCAAGTGCGAAATCTGCAGTCTGGGCCGGGGCCAACGGATTCAATCTGCTGACGAGCAGCGTGATCTTCGCCGAGCCTGGTCAGGAACCGTCATTTGCCGGCATCCAACAATCCCAGATCCGCGCCTACCGGGAGGCTGCCTCGGCGTCGAGCCCCGTGCACGGTTCGGCCCGGGTCTCGCAGGGCCTGGTGGTGATTCCGACGGATTCGGCTTCTGCAAAACAGCGGGAGAAGTATCAGCGGTACGTCGATGAGCGCACTCCCCGTACCCTTGCGCCGCAGGGGCCCAAAGGGATGCTGTTCGCAGCGGACCTCATCGGCACCAGCGATCAAATTGCCGAACAGTTGTACGCCCACGCGGGATTTCAGGAGGTCGACGAAGTGGCGTTCGCACTTCCGTTCAGCTTCGACCACGAGGACTACGTCCAAATCCTCACCGACATCGCCACCAAATTGGGCCCTGCGCTGGGGTGGACGCCGTCCGTTTAGTGGTGGCCGCCTGCCACCCGCGACGTCACGACAGCGCGATTTCGTCGTCCTACAAGCTGTTTCGGGCCGTCCGTGATACTCCTTTCGAGGTACGCCCAGCTAAAGTCAACGCCACGGTATCGTGGGCACATGGCCACTATTCAAGGACTCGATGACCTCTTGACCGCATTGAACGCCGGGGAGACGATTCCCGGCGGTTCGCCGCACCACGCAGCCATGCATGCCACGAGCCAGGAGGCGTTGCGCATCACCGCCGAGCTCAATGGCAGCTACCACTCGCCTGATGAGGTCCGGTCCCTGATGAATGAATTGACCGGTTGCGAGATCCCCCAGTCTTTCCAGCTCTTCCCGCCATTCAGTGCTGACTTCGGCAAGAACATCCACTTCGGTGAGGACGTGTTCGTCAACAGCGGCTGCAGGTTCCAGGACCAGGGCGGCATCGAAATCGGCGATGGGTCCCTCATCGGCCACAACGCCGTCATCACCACGTTGAACCACGACATGGCACCGAGCCGAAGGGCCGACATGCACCCGGCCCGCGTGGTGATCGGACGGGGTGTGTGGTTCGGGGCCAACGTGACGGTTTTGCCGGGAGTGACCATCGGTGATGGGGCAGTTGTGGGCGCGGGGGCGGTCGTCACGAAGGACGTGGCTGCGGGGGCAGTGGTCGTTGGTGTCCCGGCAAAGCAGGTGGGCACGGTGCCGGACGCGTAGTTCCCGCACCGAGCTGACGCGAAGGGTTAGACGTCGAAGCTGAACTCCACCACGTGCCAGCACATGGCAACTTCTTGGTGGCGACGTGGATCCTTTACACGCGGCTATTCCTGTTCCACAGCTGATGCGTCAGTCCACTGGAGGTACTGATGGATTCGACGCTGAACCGTTCTTCCAAGCCGGCAAGGTGATCCCAGATCCTGACGCCGGAGCCGAGCACGATCGGCACGATTGCTACATGCAGGAAGTCGATGAGATCAGCCTGGAGGAATTCGCTCACGGTCGACGGCCCGCCGCCAATCCGTACGTCCAAGCCGCCGGCCGAATCCTGTGCAAGGCGAAGCGCCTCCTCCGGCGACGCATCTACGAAGTGGAAGCTGGTGCCGTTGGCGAACTCGAGTGATTTACGAGGATAGTGGGTCAGGATATACACCGGTGTGAGGAAGGGTGGCTCGTCGCCCCACCATCCTTCCCAGCCGTCGTCGGGCCATTCGCCGGACTGCGGACCGAATTTACGGCGGCCCATGATCTCAGCCCCGATGCCCTGGCCCCACATGCTGAACATGGCCCGATCCACGGTCACAGGGGCCTCAACGCCATGGATGCCGTGGATGACGCGTCCGTCGAACCTGCCGAAAAGCGCCTCAGCTCCACCGATCGGCTTTTCGAGCGTCACATGATCACCAGCGGCATATCCATCCGACGACACGAACAGGTTGTGTACCCGCGTCCGAACCATGGCAACTCCCTGGGTAGTTGAAATCTGGAAACACTTGAACCCTAGTCCAGAGTGATTTCCAACGGCAATCATTGGCGCAAGGGACGTGGTCGCTGCGACCAAGGCGTTCGCGTACATCGGTTGAATATTCGCCCCCTGACACACGACAGAATACGTCGAAGTTGTAGCACGGTGCTACCATTAGGATATGACTAGGACTAGCCAACCGACCCGTCTCCCCTCGGACGTGTACGAGTCCGCCGTCGCGGCGACGCTTGTCACCTCGCGCACGGTGCCGCAACAGATCGCGCACTGGGCGCGCATTGGCCGCGAACTTGAGATGTCACCGGGCGTGAATCACCGGGCGATTACTCAGGTCCTTGCCGGCACCGGGACCTACGACTCGCTAGACGAGCAGGAGCAGGCGATTGTTCGCGAGGAATGGGCTGATCGCATGACTGCTCTACGCGATGGGTTGAACTATGAAGCCGAATTCACCGCGGCGGGAGAGTCCTACTCGGAGCTTGACGACGACGGCAACCTCGTCGTGCGCCAGGCCCGCGGCTGATGCCCGTACTGCATCTGCTTGCAGGACCCAATGGTGCCGGAAAGTCCAGCTACGTTCGCGACGTCCTGGCGCCCGCCACACATCTTCCTTTCATCAACGCCGACGAGATCGCGGCCTCGCGGTGGCCCGATGCACAGGTAGAGCACGCATACAAGGCCGCGCAAATCGCCGAGACGCTCCGCCGTGACCGGATTGCTGCGGGGGAATCCTTCATCTCAGAGACTGTGTTCTCGCACCCGAGTAAGGTTCAACTCGTCGCGGACGCCGCGGACGCCGGTTATCTCGTGCATCTGTACGTGATCATGGTCCCCGTCGAGCTCACGGTTCAGCGCGTACATGAGCGAGTTCGCCGCGGCGGTCATGCGGTGCCGGAACGGAAGACCCGCGATCGCTACCAGCGGCTGTGGGAGCACATCGGCTCGGCGATCCGGATCGCCGACGTGACCGAGGTGTTCGACAACAGCCGTGCACGCACCCCCTTCCAATTGTGCGCGACGTATCAACACGGCACACTCATCGGTACTCCGAGCTGGCCGAAATGGGCACCTGTCGAGCTGAGCGCCTCAACTACCTGGCCCTGACGCGCATTGGCACGAAGGTTGAAGCACGACTCACCCACGAGCGGCCGGCACGCAGGAATCATTCCGCGAGCATCTTGACAACGAGTCACCACGGCCCGCGTCATCGTAAAAAGCGCGGCAATTCAACAAACTACGAAATCACGCCTTCACCGTGTCCAGAGTCCTGGATCTGGGTTCGTCGACGGCGGGTGGGTAGGCTGGGTGGATGGCGACAGTTATTCTCGTGCGACACGGCCGCTCCACAGCCAATGCCACTGGGCTTCTCGCCGGTCGGACTGTCGGCGTCAGCCTGGATCCGATTGGCCGAGACCAGGCGGCCCTGAGCGGTGACCGGCTCGCGCCCGTGCCGTTGGTCGGGGTGGTGTCGAGTCCTCTTGAGCGTTGTCTGCAGACCGCCCAGTTCATCATCGATCGGCAGACTGGCGTGCCGTACACGCCTGTTGATCCCGATCTCACGGAGTGCGACTACGGCCAATGGCAGGGCCGTATGCTCAGCGATCTCGCGACCGAGGACTTGTGGCGGGTTGTCCAGTCGCAACCGTCCGCCGTCGTTTTTCCTGGCGGTGAATCCATGGCCGCGATGCAGGCTCGATCAGTGGCAGCGATCCGACGCCACGATGCAGCATTCGAAGCCGAGCACGGGCCAGGGGCAGTGTGGGCGGCAGTGAGTCACGGTGACATCATCAAGTCGATCCTCGCTGACGCTCTGGGCATGCACCTTGATCTGTTCCAGCGTATTAACGTGGGCCCCGCTTCAATATCGATCGTGCACTACGGCGCCAGCCGGCCAAGCGTCTACGCGAGCAACACGAACGGGGGTGATCTGTCGTGGTTGTCGAACGGCATCTCCTCCGGCGATGCCCCGGTGGGCGGCGGCGCAGGTCAAAGGGCGCCATGAAGCTCATGGGCCTAGAATACTGACATGCGCACACGTGTTCACGAGTTTTCCTGGCCTGATCGGGTCGTCATTGGCACCATTGGCCTTCCAGGGGCGCGTACGTTCTACCTGCAGGTGCGGGCAGGGAAGCAAGTGGTGAGTATTGCCCTGGAGAAGCAGCAGTCGGCGCTGCTCGCGGAGAAGATCGACGAAATTCTCGACCAGCTCATCACCGTCGAGAGCAACCCCTTCAGCATTCCCACGGGTACTCCCATTGAACTTGTTGACAATGACCCGCTCGAGGCCGTCCAGGAGCTGTTTCGCACCGGGGAAATGAGCTTGGGGTGGGACCCAACCACGGCCCAGATCGTCATTGAGGCCCACCCCTTCACCGGTGACGATGACGATTCCGATGCCGAATCGCATGAAGGGGAAGGGGCCACCGAGCCCGAAATGCTGCGCGTGCGAATACCGGTCGGCACCGCTCGCGCATTCGCCAAGCGCACCCGCGAGATCGTCGGTGCCGGGCGTCCGATGTGCCCGCTGTGCGGTTATCCCGTGGACGCTGACGGACACATCTGCACCCTTCCCGAGCCCTGATGCCAACGCCGGACCTAATGGCCGCCGAGCTGACCCTCACAGGCCGCATCACGACGGCTTCGAACGCTACATTTCTCGGCAGCATTGGCGACGTGGTGGTCGTCTATAAGCCGATAGCCGGCGAAAGTCCGCTGTGGGATTTTCCGCAGGGAAAGCTGGCCCACCGGGAGGTGGCCGCCTACCTGGTCTCGCAGGCCTTTGGCTGGGGCGTCGTGCCCCACACTTGGCTGCGCGACGGTCCGATGGGCGTAGGA
>JBAUMA010000010.1:0-1688 GCA_049578485.1 Specibacter sp. | reverse complement strand
GAACCAAGATCACGAGTGCGGGCTTCCTGGAAGAAGGCGTGCAAACCCCCGTCTTCGTCAGGTTCTCCACGGTCGCCGGGTCCCGGGGCTCGGCGGACACGGTTCGCGACACCCGTGGATTCGCCACGAAATTCTATACGGGCCAAGGGGTCTTCGACTTGGTGGGAAACAACATCCCGGTGTTCTTCATCCAGGACGGGATCAAGTTCCCCGACGTGGTGCATGCCGTGAAGCCCCACCCGGACCTGGAAATACCCCAGGCCCAGTCGGCCCACGACACCTTTTGGGACTTCGTTTCCGAGCACACCCAGGCCCAGGCCCACACCATGTGGTTCATGAGCGACCGCGGCATCCCGCGCTCATACCGGATGATGGAAGGGTTCGGGGTCCACACCTTCCGGATGATCGCCGCGGACGGTTCGACATCGCTGGTGAAGTTCCACTGGAAACCCAAGCTTGGCGTCCACTCGCTGGTGTGGGAAGAGGCCATGCTGACCAATGGGGTCGACCCGGATTTCCACAGGAGGGATCTGGCGGAGTCGATCAGTGCCGGAGCGTTTCCCGAATGGGAACTGGGGGTCCAGGTCTTTCCGGACAACGAAGAACAAATGTTTGAGGGGATCGACCTCCTGGACCCCACCAAATTCGTGCCCGAGGAAATCGCGCCAGTTCAGATGCTCGGCAAGATGGTGCTGGATAAGAACCCCACCAACTACTTCGCAGAAACCGAACAGGTTGCCTTCCACCCGGGACATTTGGTTCCGGGGATCGACGTCACCAACGACCCCCTGCTGCAGGGCCGGCTCTTTTCCTACATCGACACCCAACTAACCCGATTGGGCGGCCCAAATTTCTCCCAGATCCCCATCAACCGGCCGCACGCGCCGGTCAACGACATGTTGCGCGACGGGATGCACCAAACCTACATCCACGAGGGGATTGCTCCCTACCACCCGAATTCCCTCGACGGCGGATGCCCCTTCATGGCCGGCGAGGGACACACTCCGAACATGCCCTTCATCGACGTCCCCGAACACGTCGCGGAATCCGTGAAGCAGCGGGGGAACCCGGTGAGCTTCGAGGACCATTTCAGCCAGGCACGTATGTTCTACCGGAGCTTGGACGCGACCGAGCAGGCGCACGTCCGCCAGGCATATTCCTTCGAACTGGGCAAGTGCACCAGCGATGACATTCGTTCACGACAGCTCCAGGCCCTGGCCAACATCGATTCGGAACTCTGTGCCGGGGTGGCCCAGGCCCTGGGCCTGCCCACGCCGGAGCCCACTCTTGAGGTACAGGATACCGATCTGTCCCCAGCTGTCTCCCAAATCGGTGCAAGCTGGCCGGTGGACGGCCGGGTGCTCGGAATCGTCGTCTCCCACGCCACGCCCGCATCCACTGTCGAAACGCTGGTCGCCCACGTCAACCAGGCCGGAATGAAACCGCTGTTGCTGGCTCCCACCGGCGGGACGCTCAAGGACGGATCCCCGGTGGACCGGACGCTGTTCACGGCACGGTCCGTGGAATTCGATGCCCTGATCATCGCCGATGTCTTACACCCTGGACCCGACGCGCAGGTCGATCTGGACACGAAGGCCGGCGCGACAGTCCCCGGGGAGCCGAAGATGCTGGATCCGCGGTTCGTCCTGCTGCTCCAGGAATGCTACCGGCAGTCCAAGGCCATGGTG
>JBAUMA010000009.1:0-1825 GCA_049578485.1 Specibacter sp. | reverse complement strand
GTCTTGTTTTACTACTCGCCGGCCTTCAACCTGGCCATGCGCTACCACGTGGGCCATGAGCTGATGATTGTGCACTTCACGCTCACCGGCTACATCTTCATCATGAGCATGATCGGTTCCGACCCGCTGCCGCGCCGGGCCCCGTTCCCGCTGCGGCTGGTGTTGTTGCTGGCCACCATGGCCTTCCATGCGTTCTTTGGCGTGACCTTGATGATGTCCACCTCCCTGCTGTCCGGTGAATACTTTGGCAACATGGGCCGGCCCTGGGGCGATTCGGCGCTGGTGGACCAACAGACGGCCGGTGGCATCGCCTGGGGCGTGGGTGAAATCCCCACCCTGGCCATTGCCATGGGCGTGGCTTTCATGTGGTCCCGCTCCGACGCCCGCGAAACGAAGCGCACGGACCGGGCGGCGGACAGGAATAAGGACGCCGACCTCAACGCTTACAATGACATGTTTGCCCAGCTGGCTGCCCGAGACGCCACGATTGACCCGGCCCGCGGTGCCCGCCCGCACAACGAAACGCCCACACCGGAGACCCCGGCAGCGACCCAAGGAGAAAAGCACTAGTGGAATCGACCCTTTCAACCTCATCCACCGTGCGTGTGCGTGCCTCCGAGCTGGAAGGCCGCGGTTGGTTGAACACCGGCGGCGCCGAGCTGAACCTGGAAGCGCTGCGCGGCAAGATCGTGATCCTGGATTTCTGGACTTTCTGCTGCATCAACTGCCTGCATGTGATTGATGAACTGCGCCCTTTGGAGGAGCAGTTCAAGGACGTGCTGGTCACGGTGGGCGTTCACTCCCCGAAGTTTGAGCACGAGGCGGATCCCGTGGCGCTGGCCTCCGCCGTGGAGCGCTACGACATCCACCACCCCGTGCTGGACGACCCCGAGCTGGTGACGTGGCAGGCGTACTCGGCCCGTGCCTGGCCCACGCTGGTGGTGGTGGACCCTGAGGGCTACATCGTGGCGCACCTTTCCGGCGAGGGGCACGCCGCCGGCCTGGAGTCATTGATCCCCGAACTTATTGCCGAGCACGAGGCCAAGGGCACCCTGCACCGCGGCGACGGCCCCTACGTGGCCCCCGAGCCCGTGTCCCGCGACCTCAAATTCCCGGGCAAGGTGCTGCCGCTGTCCGGTGGCACGTTCCTGGTCTCCGACACCGGCCACCACCGCCTCGTGGAAATGGCAGCCGACCTGACCACAGTGCTGCGCACCATTGGCGCCGGCTCCAAGGGCTTCGCCGACGGCACCGCCACGGAGGCCCAATTCAACGAGCCCCAGGGCCTGGTGCTGCTCCCTGGCGAGCTTGCGGCGGCAGTCGGGTACGACGTCGTCGTGGCGGACTCTGTGAACCACCGCCTGCGCGGGGTGAACCTGGCCGACGGCACGGTCCGTACAGTGGCAGGCAGCGGCGTGCAGCGCCTGTTGGAGGCCGGTCCCGCCCGCGTGGACGACGACGGCGCCAGCACCTCTGCGGCCGATCTGGGCACCGCGCCGCTCGAGGTGGCGCTGTCCTCGCCGTGGGACGTGGCGTACTCCTCCGTGCTGAAGACCGTGGTGGTCGCCATGGCCGGCACGCACCAGATCTTTGGCTTTGACCCGGCCAGCGGCGCCGTGACCATCGTGGCCGGCAACGGCTTGGAAGGCTTGCTGGACGGACCGGGGGAGCAGGCCTGGTTTGCGCAGTCCTCCGGCCTGACCGAGGATGCCCAGGGCAACATCTGGGTGGCCGACTCGGAAACCTCCGCGCTGCGGGTGCTGAAGTTTGCCGACAACGGCGCCGTGACCGTGGAAACGGCCATCGGCGAGGGACTGTTCGACTT
>JBAUMA010000008.1:0-2613 GCA_049578485.1 Specibacter sp. | reverse complement strand
CCAATAGGGTTCCCTTCCAACCACAATATACGGGACTCCGAAGACGCCGTCCCGATCCAGTTGCTTTAGCAGGTCACGTGCGATCTCCAGCCCCTCACCCGTCCGGTGAAGACCCGCAAGGCCGCCGTCCAGCCCCAGATCCGTGAGGCAGTCTTCAACTGTTGATTCCTCGTGGATGTTACGCCCCTCTAGCCACCGCGCGTTGGCCAGCGCAAGAGCCAATCTCTTCCCCTCCGACTGGGATTCATCCACGACACGCGCAAGGGCGACGGCGGATACTTCCCACGCAGGCTTCTCATCCACTGGCCAGGTGACGGCGAGCTCACGCTTCCGGGCCAATCGGGCAACATCACGCAGAATATACAGGTGCTTCGATCTGCTCATCGGTGTGTAGTGGAAAACCGCGGACTTCTCGGTGACGGTGCCGGCAAGTTCTGCGGTCGGTTCAAAAAAGACACGCATCTCGCTATCGGCAAGGAGCTCGGATCCGGAGGCCTCCGCATCCCGCAATGCCAGCCATGAATATGGGCTTCTCACGGAGACGTACCAACGAGGAGAATGGATCTTACGCGCGCTCACAGAGTCATTCCCCCATTGACACCGATAACCTGCCCCGTGATATACGATGCCTTTTTCGAAACGAGAAATGACACCAGGTCAGCCACCTCCAATGCTTCGCCGAAACGGCCTGCAGGAACCTCCTTTACAGCACTGGTACGCACTTTTTCTGAGAGCGATGCTGTCATATCGGTTTCTATGAAGCCGGGCGCAATAACGTTGACCGTGATCCCGCGTCCGCCGAGTTCCTTCGCGAGGGACATCCCAAGTCCCTGAATTCCGGCCTTCGAGGCTGAGTAGTTCGACTGCGTCGAATTCCCATATACGCCGGCAACTGATCCAAGGAGGACGATCGAACCTTTGCGCTGCTTCATGTAGGTGAAAATGACGGATCGGCAGAAGTTGTAGGCACCGGTGAGGTTGGTGTCGATGACGTCCTGCCATTCCTCATCCTTCATCATGAGCATTGGGTTGTCGCGTGTGATGCCGGCGCAGGTAACCAGCACTTCCGGATCGCCAAGCTCCGTGGTGACCTTCTCTACGAAGGTGCGCACTTCGTTGGCGTTCCGGACATCGATGGCCTGGTGGTAGACGCGTGCTTCGGGTGGCAGCTGCCGAACGACCTCGTCAGCTGCCGCAGAATTGCTCGCATAGCAGAACGCAACGCTGTAGCCGTCCGAGACTAGCTGCTCCACAACTGCGCGGCCGATTCCCCGGGAGCCTCCCGTGACCAGTGCCACTCGCGTTGAACTGTTTACTTCATCCATAACGTTAAAGCCTTTCCGGGCATTGCTGTATCAGTGACCTGTCAGTTCGGTTGCGGGGCGGCGGGCAAGCGTGATGCTACCTACAGTCATCACGGGTTCTCCGTCGATGAAGGTCTGTCCGGTCATGACCGCGGTGCCGTCGACCATGCGCTCCACCATCGAATGGTGCACGAGCACGTCACCGGGGTGCGCCTCCCGGTGGAATTCGACCCCACGCATACCACCGAACAGCATCACATCACCAGTGAGGACATCGGGGTTGGGGTCTTCGGTGGAGATAAGTACTCCGGCACTCTGGCACCAAGATTCCATCATCAGGCTCCGTGGAAAGGGGCTCGTAGTGGGTAGCTCTCGGTAAAAGGCCTCATTAGCCGAGATGGCCTTGCGTGCGACGATCGACTGGCCGGATACGAGGCTGTCAACCCTGTCGACCAGCAGTATGGGCGTCCGGTGCGGGAGGACCTTCTTGATGTCCCAGGCGAGGGCTTCTCTCAGCGGCTCAACAGCGCCAGCAGCCGCTCCCGGTGTGTAGCTAACCGAGTAGGTAAGCGTTGCGGTGCATACTGCATTGCCGTCGCTCGTAACCACGCACTTATAGTCGCTGCCAGCGCCCCCCCGCGGGGTAACTGCCACGGTGATGACGACGTCGGCTTCCGGGCGCACTGGCGTGTGAAACCGGGCGCTGCGCACCCCAGTCCAGTGGCCTGAGCCACCGTGAACCTTGTTGACGGCTGCGGCGCACGATTCGACGAGAAGAACTCCCGGAACGATGGGGAACCCGGGGTAATGTCCGTCAAACACTTCTAGCGAAGCTGGAAACGTCCGGTGGAATACATGGGAGTCCCGTTCGGTGCTCTGAACGGTTGTGTCGACAAGTGCTGTTGAAACCATGTTGAAAATTACCTCAGATCTTCTTTTCCAGGGCTTCCGTCAATAGACGCAGCGCATTGTCGAGTGAGGTGATTTCGGCCAACCGTTTCTCATCGAGCCGCACGGAGTAGCGGCGCTCAAGTACGACCATCACTTCAAGCGCCATCAGGGAGTCAACGTCGAGCTCGTTGACGAAGTCGGCGGTGTCAGTGACTTCGGCGACGTCGAGGTCCAGAGTTTCAGCAACTAGTACGCGAAGTTCCTCGCGGTCAATCGTGGTGATGGTCATGGTTCTTGCCTTTCGTGGATGACGGGCGTGTAGCCCAGATTGGAGCCATGGTTGATGACAACATGTGAGATGGTGCGCGCGGCGATACTTAGCAGGTAGCCGGGGTGATCGTTCCTGCCTGTTTTATGC
>JBAUMA010000007.1:0-4431 GCA_049578485.1 Specibacter sp. | reverse complement strand
CCGCCTTGAACATGGAGTCCTGGGCGGCCTCGGTGGTCAGGTAGTTCGTGACAAATTCCGTGGTGGCCAGCGCGTTGGCGCTCTTGGCACTGATGAAGAATCCGTTGATGCCAACAAAGGGGGCGGCTGGCTTGTCACCGCTGGTGGGCAGCGGGTCGACGGCCAGCTTGATGCCGGCCTTCTGCAGGTCCGGCACGTTCCACGGACCTGTCAGGAAGTACGGGCTCTTGCCATTCTTGAACTCTTCCTTGGCAATGTCGCCGGTGATATTCGAGTTGAGCACCTTGGAGCCGGTGTCGCCCCATTCGACCAGCTTTTTGGCAAAGGCGACGCCGGCGGCCTCGCCGATGATGAGGTTCTTGGGGTCGTAGCCGCCGTCCGGCGTCAGGCCGAACACCGATGACCCCATGGAGGTCTGGAACGGGTACAGGTGGTAGGGATCGCCCTGCTTGGGGTCCAGCCCGGCCAGGAACGCGTACTTGGCCTTGCCCGCGTCAACTACGCCCTTGCCTGCGGCGACAACTTCGTCAAAGGTGGTGACCGCGGAGGGCAGCAAAGCGGTGTTGCGCAGCAGCGCAATGTTCTCCACGGAGTACGGCACACCGTAGGTGGAGCCGTCGTACGTCATGGCCTTGATGGCGGTGGCGGAGAAGCCGGCGGCCTTGTCGCCCAGTTCGACGGGGGCAATCACGCCGTTCTGGACAAACTTGCCTACCCAGTCGTGCGGTCCCACGATCAAGTCAGGACCCTTGCCGGTGGGAACCTGGGTGATGAAGTCGTCGCGTACTGCCGAGAAGTCCTTGACCACGAGCTTCACGTCAATGCCGGTGTCGGTCTTGAACTTGGCGGCAATGTCTTTCAGGGCGGGCGCACGTTCCGCGTCAACCCACATGGTGATGGTGCTGGCCCCGCCTGCGGCCAGGTCTCGCGCCGTGGCGGTGGTGCCACTGCCCGCTTTGGTGTCGGCCCCGCAGGCGCTGAGCGCAACGGCGGTCACTGCGGAGAATGCCCCGAGCGTGAAGACGCGCCGGCTGACGGGCATGGCACTTGTATTCGGCAACTTCATTGGTGTCCCTTTCATGAGCCCAGCGATCCCCGTTGGAGTGCATTGGGCAAAAAATCGTGAGAGTGTTCTACCTCACAAACTGCAAGCGCTTCCAAAGATACATGAGAACGCTTCCAAAGTGAACATGATGAAGGTGGACAATTTCTCCGTCAGTAACAAATGGGCCGTCTCGCGGGACGTTGCGCCGGAGACGAATAGGCTTGTTCATGGGCATCAATGTGGGCGCCGGGGATAGCCTGAGCACTCCAGGACGGTCCCGCTGGCTACTGAGAGCGTTTACAGATTGTTTGTTTGCTTCTATCCTTGTGTCTATGTCAACCACTTCTTTGGACCCCTTCGTCCGCATGGCCCCGCCCGAATTGTCTGCTGTCTTGGGACCGCTTACTTCGGTGCATTCGGCAACGCCGGCAGGGCAAGCCCACTGGTCCACGGATTCGGTGATCTACCAGGTCTATCCGCGTTCGTTCCGGGACAGCAATGGCGACGGCGTTGGCGACCTTGCGGGCATCACGGCGGAGCTGGGGCAGCTCGCGGACCTGGGTGTTGACGCCGTATGGCTCTCACCGTTCTACCGCTCCCCCCAGCGTGATGCCGGCTACGACGTCTCCGACTATTGCGAGGTGGATCCGCTCTTTGGAACGCTGGCGGATTTTGACCACCTGGTGTCAACCGCGGCGGCATTGAAGCTGCGCGTCATCATCGACCTGGTGCCGAACCACTGCTCCAGCGACCACAATCTCTTCCAAGCCGCCTTGGCCGGAGCCCCCGGCAGCCCTGAGCGGGACATGTTCATCTTCCGTGATGGGCGCGGCAAGTCGGGCGAACTCCCGCCAAACAACTGGCAGTCGCACTTTGGCGGCTCCGCCTGGACCCGCACCATCGCGGCCGACGGCGAGCCGGGCCAGTGGTACCTGCATCTGTTCGACTCCACGCAGCCGGACTTCAACTGGGACAACCCTGCCGTCCATGCTGAATTTGAGCGCATCCTGCGCTTTTGGCTGGATCGCGGCGTGGACGGGTTCCGCGTGGACGTGGCCCACGCCCTGGTCAAGGCCCCGGGCCTGCCCGACTGGGGCGGCACGGCTTGGGGAGGCAGCATCGAAGGATTCCCCGGCAGTCAGGCTCCCATGTTTGGCCAGCCGGCGCTGCATGCCATCTACCGACGGTGGCGGGAAGTATTGGCCGCTTACGGCCCTGACAAGATCCTCTGCGCCGAGGCGAACGTGGATCCCCTCGACCGCATGGCCAACTGGGTCCGGCACGACCAAATGCACCACGCATTCAACTTCCCGTACCTGAACACCACATTTTCGGCACCGGCCTTGCGTGCCGTGGTTGATTCCTCGCTGCGCGCCTTTGACTCCGTGGGCGCCACCAGCACCTGGGTGCTCTCCAACCACGACGTCGTCCGTCACGCCACCCGGTTTGGCTACGACGGCGCCGGCCCCCGGGAGGGCGACGGCATCGGTGCCGGCGACGTCCAGCCCAATCTGGAGCTCGGCCGCCAACGTGCCGCAGCGGCGTCGTTGTTCATGCTGGGGCTTCCCGGCGCCGCCTACCTGTACCAGGGCGAGGAACTGGGCCTGCCGGACCACACCACGCTGCCCGACACTTCCCGACAGGATCCCACCTTTGCGCGCACCGGAGGCGAACGGATCGGCCGCGACGGCTGCCGCATCCCCCTTCCCTGGCGCGGCGACGCAACCGGCTTCGGTTTCAGTGACGGGCTGTCCGCCCCCTGGTTGCCGCAGCCCGAGCAGTGGGGCAGCTACGCCCGCGACGTGCAGGAAGCCGATCCCTCCTCGCATTTGGCCATGTACCGCAATGCCCTGCGAATTCGTCGCGAACGCAATCTAGGCACCGGAGCCCTGCTGTGGGTGGAAAAGTACTGCACAGGGGCCTCCTTGGGATTCATGAATGGCACCACACTGGTGCTGCTGAACACCGGCACCACACCCCTGGAACTGCCGCGGGGTACCGTGCTGCAACGTTCGCATCCACAGTCCGCGAACACCGGTCAACTAGAATCGTCAGAGGCCATTTGGCTCTCAATGTGACCTAGGGACGCGGGGAAATATTCAATGGCTGGCATCAAAGAGGTAGCAGAGCTCTCGGGGCTGTCCATTGCCACCGTTTCCCGCGCCCTGGGCAGCAGGGGCAGCGTTTCGGCCAAGAGCCGCAAGCTGGCCCAAGACGCTGCAGCCGAGCTTGGCTTCACCCTGTCGTATGCTGCCTCAAGCCTTGCCTCCGGCCGCCACCACAACATTGGCGTGGTGGTGCCGGATGTGCATCGCTGGTTCTTCTCCTCGGTCGTGGACGGAGCCTCATCGGAATTGATCGAGGCCGGCTACGACCTCACCCTTTACACGACCAGCCAAAACGCCAGTCACCGGGCCACGGTCCTCACCGACTTCCTGCTGCGCAAGAGGCTCGACGCCGTCATTGCGGTTTCGCTGGAACTCACCGAAGCGGAAATTGGCCAGCTGATGGCCATCCACCGACCGGTGCTGGGCATCGGCGGACCCCTCCCAGGAGCCGACAGCCTGCAGGTCGACGACTTCCAACTGGCCAAAAAAGCAACGGAACACCTCATCGGGCTGGGTCACCGGCGCATTGCCCACATCAGCGGCGGCCGGGAGTACGACTCTGACTTCAAGCTGCCGGGGACACGCCGCGGCGGCTTCGGAACTGCCATGCAGGAGGCCAAGCTTCCCGTGGCAGCGGAGTGGGTCCAGTCATCCGACTTCACCGTACAGGGAGCGTACACAACCGCTCGCCAGCTCCTGGGAGCCGGCACCGGACGGCCAACAGCAGTCTTTGCCGCCTCCGATGAGATGGCAATCGGCACCATCCTGGCCGCCCGGGACTTTGGTTTGCGCGTTCCTGACGATTTGTCGGTCATTGGCATCGACGGCCACGAGCTCGGCGGCGTCTTTGGGCTCACCACCTTTGACCAGGACGCCCGCGGCCAGGGCTCCCTGGCAGCCAAGAGAATTCTTGCCCGCCTGGAACAAAACCTGACCGGCGAGAGCGCCGCGTACGATCCGGTGGCCGAGGAATACCCCACGCATCTGGTGGTGCGCACCAGCACGGCCGTCCCCCCGGTCGAAATGCCCGGTGGTTGAGCTGGTCCGTGCCGCACCGGTCCGGTGGTTGAGCTGGTCGAAACCGGTGGTTGATCCGCATCCGTTCCCGCGGTTCGTTGGCTGGCTGTGGGTTCCTCGCGGGTGTGGCCCCCTGTCGGGATCTGCATCCGTTCCCGCGGTTCGTTGGCTGGCTGTGGGTTCCTCGGGTGTGTGGTCCCCTTGTCGAATCCTCGGTGGGGTTGGTTAAGCAGCTGTGGCCTTGATCGGGTGATCAAGGCC
>JBAUMA010000006.1:0-2452 GCA_049578485.1 Specibacter sp. | reverse complement strand
CAACAGAGATTCCGGCGATCACCGACAAGCGTTTTCTTCGCGTTTTTGAGTTCGTCATTGACACTCTTGCTTCCTCATGTCTTCTCTGTCACGAGGCAGTCCATCAGGGCTGCGCTGCGCCGGGGTGCCTGTGCACCCTCTGGTCTCTCCCGAGTGTATGCGCATACATTGCGATCTCGCAAGACCCTCTCACCAATGCATGAATGACTACTTGTGCTCTGAACTCTCTCGTAGGAGCACCTTGACGGGCAGCCGGATGCTGGCCGGCTCCGCTTCCGGATCGTCAAGCCTGCGCTGCATCAGTTGGATGGCGGCCCGACCAACCAGCTCCATGGGCTGATGGACCGTGGTGAGCCGCGGTGACGACAGGTTGGCGGCCTCGATGCCGTCAAAGCCCGTGACAACCACCTCATCCGGAACACCAATGCCGGCACCGTTGAGGGCATCGAGCACGCCGAGCCCCATCTGGTCGTTGGCACAGATGATCGCCTTGGGCAACCCACCGGAGGCGAGCAGATCGGCACCGGCACGGCGGCCCGATGCCCGGGTGAATTCGCCTCGACGCAGCCTGACCTCGTCGACCTCCACGCCGCGCTCACGCAATGCGGAGGCGAAGCCCGCCCAGCGGTCGGTATCGTCGGGAGAATCGAGCGGCCCCGCTACATAGGCGATGTCACGGATACCCAGGTCATCGATCACGTGCGCCGTAAGGGCATGCATTCCCTCGCGGTTGCTCACCGTCACGCTGTCGAATGGTCCGCCGTCGGCCTTGCTGGCGAGCACGACGATGGGGATGTGCCGGGCGAGTTGCTCAAGCGCGGCGTCGGGAACACTCTGGGAGAGCACCAATAGCCCGTCGACCCGGCCTGCCATGTCGCGTACTGCGTCGGCTGCGAGCCCGCCCCGGCCGACGGCGACCGTGAGGGCAAAGCCACGGCGCCAGGCTTCGAGTTCGGCACCACGCAGAACTTCATCGAAGTAGAGATTGAATTGGTGTGATTCAGGGGCGCCGCCGACGTCGTCGACCAGCGAGTAGCCCGGCGACTCATCGCCGGAGAGGTCGTTGAGTTCACCGAGGTCATCAATGGCGTCGAAGCCGGGAAAATAGAGGCCGAGGGCGCCGGTGCGCCGTGCCGCGAGCCCTCTGGCTGATCCGCTGGGTACGTAGCCGAGTTCCCGGACCGAGGCCATGACCCGCTCGCGGGTCGATTCCCGGACGTCCGCAGGGCGCCTGAGCACCCGAGACACGGTCGCAATCGAAACGCCGGCGTCGGACGCAACGTCGTAGACGGTAGGAGCCTTGTCCACTGGTACTCCCCTCGCATGATCGTAGGCCCCTAGTCGAGCCGTACGCCACGGAACGGGAGGGCACCAGCTTCAATACTAGATCAGTGGGTACCGCCGGGGCGCAGGTGTCGACACCGCTACCGGGCGCGTTGAACCGGGTGCATGTTTGTTATTGTGCCGGCATATGGGCGGTTGAGCCACCATCGGGGCCCGCGCGGTGGAAGAATTGGCTCCATGGCGGCTACTAAAAGCAGCCAACCAGCCGAGCCCCGGCCGCCGGTAACAGCAGCAACTAGCCGTGGCGGGAGATTCGCGCAGGGACTGCCCGCGATCTGGGGAGACGCCAAGGGGCGGTCTGCGATCCGATCGGCCCAGGCGTTGTTGGTCCTGACGCTGGTCTAGGTGGTCATCTGGGCGCTGACGCAGGTCCCCATGGTTGCCACACCGATCCTGAACCGTCCCGGGAATCATGCCGCCATTTTGTTGGCGGCGTCATCGGGTAGCGAGCCAATTTGTCGAGCATAGTAGGTTTGCTCGTACTCCTCAGGGGTTTGGTGCTCCAGCGCGGAATGTAGGCGGCCATTGTTGTACCAATCGACCCACTCAAACACGATCTCGATGACGTCAGGGACTGCCCCGGCTTTGCTTGACTCCTGACTTGTGAGGATACGTTCCTTGCAGCAAGGATATTGATATGCCTAAGCCTTTCCCCGCCGAGTTCCGTCGCGATGTTGTTGCCGTGGCTCGCAAGCATGAAGCACCGATCGCTCAGATTGCTAGTGACTTCGGAATCTTGCGAAGCGACGTTGCATAACTGGCTCAAGAAAGCCGATATCGAGGACGGCACCCGCCCGGGTGTGAGTGCTGTTGAGGCGGCCGAGCTGCGGGATGCGAAGAAGCGCATCAGGCTGCTGGAGCAGGAGAACGAGATCCTGCGTCGGGCCGCGGCGTTCTTCGCCCGCGAGCTGCCCCCAAAATGACGTTCCCGCTGGTCCTTGATCTAGCCGCGGACGGAGTCCCCGTCGCGGTGGCCTGCCGGGTGCTCGGCTTCTCCAAACAAGCCTTCTATGCATGGAAGGCGGCCCCGGTGCCGGACCGGGATTGGGCGGATGCTCACCTGATCAACGCCGCGCTAAATGTGCATCGGGACGACCCGGCGTTCGGG
>JBAUMA010000005.1:0-26151 GCA_049578485.1 Specibacter sp. | reverse complement strand
CGCAAGGGAACGGCCGGACCTTTTTCCTTGTGTGCGCGCGGCGTTGGGCACCCGATGTCCACACGGGGATTGCGGCGGGCCAAAGGATGCCAGAATGGTTCTGTGCCTACACCAGTTCCAGCAGCCCGCAGCTACGAGGCCGTCCTGCATGCCATTGAGGCTGACCTCAAGGACGGCAGGATCAAGGTGGGGGACAGGCTTCCCGGGGAGCGCTCCCTGGCCCTGGCCCATGGCATCTCCCGGGCCTCCGTGCGGGACGCCATCCGCATCCTCGACGTCATGGGCGTTGTACGCACCGCCGTAGGATCCGGCCCCACCTCCGGCGCCGTGGTGATCGCCAATCCGTCCGCGGGGCTCGGCTCCACGCTGCGCCTGCACATGGCCACCAGCCACTTTCCCGTCGCCGACATCGTCCAGACCCGCATCATGATGGAAAGCTGGGCCGCACGGGAAGCGGCCGGGCAGGAGCACGAGGCCGGAAAATTGGTCCAGCTGCAGGAGCTTCTTGACGCCATGGCCAATCCCGCACTGGGCAGGGATGCGTTCCACGCCCTCGACGCCCAATTCCATGTGCTGCTCAGCTCCCTGGCCGGCAACGCCGTGGTCACGGCCATGATGGAGTCCCTGCGGTTTGCCGTGCAAAGCTATGTCAGCGACGCCATCGACAGCGACACTACCTGGGCCGGGATTGTGCCGACCCTCCGCAGCCAGCATGAGCAGATCATGGCCGCCGTCACCAGGCACGACGGCGACGGCGCCGCAAAGGCGCTGGCAAACCACATTGTGTGGTTCCATTCCCAGACAAGGCAACTCCCATGATGACGGACGACCGCTGCCCCTGCCAGAGTGGGGACACTTTTGGTGCCTGCTGTGGCCGCTTCCTGAATGGCCAGGGCACGGCCTTCCCACCGACGGCCGAGGCCTTGATGCGCTCACGTTTCACGGCCTTTGCCACAGGCGACGCGGGCTACCTGCTGCACACTTGGCACCCGGGAATCCGGCCGGGCGAACTTGAACTGGACCCCGAACAGCTCTGGTACCGGCTGGACATCCTGGAGACACGCCAAGGCGGGCCGCTGGACTTATCCGGAGTGGTCCGCTTCCGGGCACACTACCGTCACCAAGGCGTGCGGGAGAGTTTCACCGAGACGAGCAGTTTTGTGCGGATTGGGAAACAGTGGCTCTACGTTGCGGCCCTGGACATTAGCTGAGGAGCCCTTTCCGCCGAGCTAAACTTGAGGGTGCCCCGCAGCCGGGGCCGACGAAAGGGCTCCATGAACGGCATGCACGACTTCGAACCCGCCACAGCGGATTCGGCAGCGTTCGACTTTGCGCAGCTGCGGCGCTTCCCGGACGTCGAGGCAGAAAACCTGTTCGCCCACGACGCCACCGACGAACTGATCCTCGACACGGCCGCCGGCGCACTGTCAGCCGTGGCGGCCACACCCACATCCCTGGCTGTCGTGGGGGAGCGGTACGGGGCATTGACCCTGGCAGCTGCCTCGCTCCATGGGCTCTCGGGCATCAAGGTGAACCAGGACGGGCTCTCCGGCGAATTGGCCCTGGCCGCCAACGCCGAACGCCTCGGACTGCAAAATACCTTTGCGTCCGTGCCCTTGGACGCGGATCTCTTTTCGCAAGCCTCGGTGGTGCTGTGGCAACTGCCGCGCAGCCTGGATGAACTGGCCGAAACCGCCCAACTCATCAGCGCCCACGCCCGCCCGGACGTGCGGATCTTTGCCGGCGGCAGGATCAAGCACATGACCTTGGCCATGAACACCGTCCTCGAGCAATACTTTGGACGCGTCTTACCGGGCCGGGCCTGGCACAAGTCCCGGCCCCTGACGGTGACGGAACCGCGCACCGACGCGCCGGCGTCGGGCTTTCCCCACAGGGAATTCAACCAGGACCTCGGCCTGACCCTGTGCGCCCACGGGGCCACATTTGCCGGCACCAAGCTGGACATCGGCACCCGCTTCCTGCTGGACTTCGAGCCTGCCATGCGCAAGGACGCCGCCACCGCCGTCGATTTGGGCTGCGGCAACGGCACCATTGCGGCGGCACTCGCCAGCGCCAGGCCGGGCATCACCGTCATAGCCACAGACCAGTCTTCCTCTGCGGTGAAGTCCGCGGCGGCCACGGCGGCAGCCAACGGGCTCGACGACAGGATCACGGCCGTCCGTGACGACGCCATGGCAGCCTTCCCGGACGGCTCGGCCGAACTGATCGTGCTCAACCCGCCATTCCATGTGGGGGCCACCGTCCATGCCGGGATCGCGCTGAAGTTGTTTGACGCGGCCGGGAGGGTCTTGGCGCCCGGAGGGGAACTGTGGACCGTCTACAACAGGCACCTCGACTACCGGTCCCAGCTGGAACAACGGATCGGACCCACCACCATCAAGGGCCGCAACAGCAAATTCACCGTGGCAGTCTCGGTCCGCTCCGGCAGCTGAGCGGCTCCACGTTTCGTGGCGTATGCCGGGCCCGGCCCCTGCAGGAGGTAATGTTTCTGCGTGGGGCATTTGGGGCTGTACCGGTCCCAGCTGTTGGTACTTTGTCAAGGAGAATATATTGGGTCTGCCCGAGGCCAGTCTGCCGCAGCGTCGCCGCGGCACTAATCTTCCCAAGATGGGCGACTTCAACCAAGCCGTCATCCTGGATTCCATCCGACGTTCCGAGGAAGGCCTCAGCCGGGTGGAGCTGGCCGGCTCGGCCGGACTGGCCGCCCAAACCGTCTCCAACATCTGCCGGCGCCTCCTGGACGCCGAACTTATTGTTGAAGCGGGCAAGGAAACCTCCGGCCCGGGCAAACCACGCACCATCCTGCGCCTGAACCCCAAGGGCATGTACGCCGTGGGTGTCCACATCGACCCGGCCGTCACCAACTTCGCCCTGGTCGACGCCGTGGGCGCCGTCCTTGAATCACTGCAACAACCCACCGACCTCGCCAGCCCGCCCGAAGAAGTCGTCGCCGCCATGGGCCGGGAGATCAAGGCCATGATCGCCCGTTCAGGTGTGGACGAGTTGCGCATTGCCGGCGTCGGGGTGGCAACCCCCGGACCCGTCGACGCCGCGCGCGGAACCGTCGTGGAACCCCCACACATGCCGGGCTGGACCCGGGTGCCGGTGCGGGACATCCTGCACGAAACCACTGGCCTGCCGGTGGTCATGGACAAGGACGTGACGGCTGCCGCCGTCGCCGAACTGTGGACCGGCGGCGCCGCGGGAGCCACGAACTTCGTCTTCGTCTACATTGGCACGGGCATTGGTGCCGGCCTGGTGTTGGGGGATGAGGTAGTCCGCGGGGCCTCCGGGAACGTGGGCGAAATCGGCCACATCATCGCCGATCCCGACGGCCCCCCGTGCGACTGCGGCCGCCGCGGCTGCGTCAAGGTGACTTGCATGCCCGAGACCCTCGTCGCGGAAGCCCGCACCTTGGGGGTCCTGCCGGTGGAAGACCCCAACAGCCCCACACCCCTGCCGGAGGCCATGACCGCCCTCGCGGCGGCCGCCGCCGACGGGAATCAGCTTGCCGCCGGCGTCTTGTCCCGCTCGGCGTACAGGATCTCCGGGGCGGTCTCCGTCCTGGCCAATTTGCTGGATGTGGAGCGGGTGGTCTTTGGCGGCCCGTTCTGGCCCGCCCTGGCCCCGACGTACCTCGTGCAGGTCCCCGAGCTGCTCAAACGCCTCAGCGTCACCACCAACGTGCACTCGGTGGAAGTCTCCGGAACCACTGTCAGCTCCGGGGAGGGGGCGTTCGGTGCCGCCTGCCTGGTCATGGAGAAGACCTTCAGCCCCAACGCCGCCCAGCTTCTCCTGGACGCGAAGTCCTAGTCCAGGCTTTCCACCACTTCGCCAAAGGGGATCGTCTCATCAAGGTGGGCCTGAACCCCGTGGAGCAGCAACAAGACGCGGACACCATGGCTTTGGTCGGCGTTTGACTGCTGCAAAACGGGTTTGACGGTGTCGATGAAGGCGTCGTCCTTGTCCTTGAGGTACTCCTGGTACGCCTCTGGTAACTGTTTCATGCTCACACCCTAGTCCCGCTCTTGTTGCCTGCACAGGCCCCATGGGAAGTTCTCCCCATTGCGGCCCGCGCCCCGGTTCGATCAACTGGTATGGACGATCCGCGCTCCGCGTGGTTTCGACAGTGCCAGGAAGGGCGTGTAGAAGTGTTGCAGGCGAGCGTTTTACCCCATGTAGCGCCGGGGGAGCTGGCCCGCGCACAACAGATCGTGGCCGGCATTTCCCGCAGTTTTGAGGCCAAGGTGGTGGGCCAGTCCCGGCTGCGGGAGACGTTGCTGGTTTCCCTGCTGACCGGCGGGCACGTGCTGCTCGAGTCGGTTCCCGGTCTGGCCAAGACCACCGCCGCCCAGACCCTCGCCGATTCCATCAGTGCCGTATTCCACCGGATCCAGTGCACCCCGGACCTGCTGCCCAGCGACATTGTTGGCACGCAGATTTACGACGCCGCCCAGGGCACCTTCGTCACGCAGTTGGGCCCGGTCCACGCGAACATCGTCTTGTTGGATGAGATCAACCGATCCAGCGCCAAGACCCAGTCGGCCATGCTGGAGGCCATGCAGGAACGCCAGACCACGATAGGCGGGCAAAACTACGCGCTCCCGTCACCGTTTTTGGTCCTGGCCACCCAGAACCCCATAGAGCAGGAAGGCACGTACCAGCTGCCCGAGGCCCAGATGGACAGGTTCATGCTCAAGGACGTCCTGGACTACCCGAGCCCCGTCGAGGAGGCGGAAATGATCCGGCGGATCGACGCCGGCGTCTATGCCGCCGATGCCACCCCCACGGCAGTGGCCGGGCTTGAGGACGTGCGCTTGATCCAGCGCACCGTCAAGAACATTTACCTGGACCCGGCACTGGTCCACTACATCGTCGGCCTGGTCTATGTGACCCGGCACGCCGAAAAGTACATTGACCCGCAGCTGGCGTCGCTGATTGAATTTGGGGCCAGCCCGCGCGCCAGCATCGCCTTTACCCAGGCCGCACGGGCCGTGGCCCTGTTGGCCGGGCGGGACCATGTCATCCCGGAGGACGTGAAGAACGTGGCAAGCCGTGTTCTGCGGCACCGGATCATCCTGGGCTTTGAGGCGGTGGCCGAGAATATTGCCGTGGAAACGGTCATTGAGGCCATCCTCGGGTCCGTCCAGACACCGTAGCAACCCATGCACTCCCTGCTCACGGCGGTCAAGTCAAAGATGTACATCTTTGCCCACAGAAAAGCCCGCGGCATGCTGGATGGAGAATACGCCTCCGTCTTCCACGGCCGCAGCCTCGACTTTGCCGAGCTCCGCGCCTATGTCCCGGGCGACGATGTCCGCGACATCGACTGGAAGGCCAGCACCCGGGTGGGCACGCCCCTGATTAAGCGCTACGTGGCCACGCGACGCCAGCAGATCCTCTTCGTCGCCGACACGGGCCGCAACATGGCAGCCCTGGCCGCCGGCGGCGAAACAAAAAAGGACGTGGCCGTCATGGCCATGGGCGTGATAGGTTCCCTGGCCCTGAACCACGGCGATTCGGTGGCCCTGGTCCACGGAGACTCCCGCACCTCCACGGCGTTGCCGGCCCAGGGAACCGAACAACACTTGGAACGGTTGCTGCGGTGCGTGGATGCCACGGGGCTTGGCGCGGGATCCAGCGATCTTGTGGCCCAGCTGGACTATGCAAGCACCGATTTCAAGCGCCGTATGCTGTTGGTGGTGCTGGCGGACGGGATTGCCGTGGATGCGCGTTGCACCAAGGTGTTGCGCCGCCTGGCGGCCCAGCATGAGCTCCTATGGGTCCACATTGCCGACGCCGAACTGGCCGGCCCGCACGCCATTGCCGGGACGGCCCGCGATGTGGCCGGCCAGGACCCGGTGCTCACCATGCTGGCGCAGGACCCCCGGCTGGCCCGCGACTACGCCGACGCCATGGCGGCACGGACCCAGGCCCTGGCAGGACTGTTGGGCGCCAACGGGATCGTGCAGGCCACCATGGGCCACACCGACCAGGTGGTCTCGGCAGTCTTCGCCCTGTTGGAAAGGCACCGCCGTGCCCGTTGAAACCGCTTTCTACGCCCCGGTCGGCTACCCCCTGTGGTGGCCGCTTGCCGGCGTCGGACTGGTCCTGGCGTGCCTGGGCTGGACCGGCTGGGTGTTGCTACAAACGCGGCCGGGGAACGACGCCGACGTCCCCGGATTCCTCGCACCCCGGAACCCGGAGACCGTGCGTGCCCGGTACCTGGGGGTGATTGGCGGGATTTGCGCACGGCACGACGCCGGCGGACTCACGCTGCGTGCCGCCCATGGCGAACTCAGCACGGCCGTGCGCTCCTTTGTGTATGAAATGACGGGGGTCAAGGCCCAGCGCATGACCCTGGCCGAACTTCGGGAACGGCAGCTGCCGCTGGTTGCCGATGCCGTGGCGGCTTTCTACCCGGCCGAATTTGCCGTGGCCGGCGGGCCTGTCGACGTTGCCTCCTCGGCAGCTTTCGCCCGAAACGTGGTGACCTCGTGGCGTTGAAATATTGGTGGCTGTTGCCCGTGGGACTGGCCGCCGTGGCTGCCGTCGCGTGGATGATGTGGCGCCGCCCCGGCCGTTTGTCCGACGCGGTGCCCGTGGCGCATGCGGACAGGCTCACGGCACTGCCCGCCTACCAAAACGCCCTCGCCGCGCACAAACGATGGCTGGCCGTGGGGGTGGCCAGCTCGCTGCTCCTGGCGCTGTGCCTGCTGGCTGCCGCTGCACGTCCCGTGGCCGAATCCACCAGTGTCCCCGAACTGCTCAACCGCGACATCATGCTCTGCCTGGACGTGTCGGGTTCCATGACCGGCACCGACCAGGCGATCGTGGCCGTCTTTGCCGAGCTCGCGACCTCGTTCAAGGGCGAACGGATCGGCCTGACCATCTTCGACTCCAGCGCCGTCATGGTTTTCCCGCTGACGGACGACTACGACTTTGTCGGTGAACAGCTGGCGACGGCCAAGGCCGCCCTGGCCAAGGACGCCACTTCATATGACTTCTTCCAGGGCACCTATGAGGTTCCCGGGTCCTCCCTCATCGGCGACGGCCTGGCCAGCTGTGTCGGGGCATTCCCCCGGGACGACACGAGCATCCGGTCACGGTCCATCATTCTGGCCACCGACAACGAACTGGCCGGCAAGCCGCTGTTCACGCTGGGGGAGGCGGCCACGACGGCCAAGAATGCCAAAGTGCGTGTCCACGCGATCAATCCCAACGATTACAGCACCGCCGGATACACCGACGGGGCGTCCAAAGAGCTCCGCGATGCCGCCGCGGGCACCGGCGGCAGCTACAACGCCCTCGGCTCGGCCTCGACCGTGAAATCCATTGTCCGCACGGTGCAGGCCACCGAGGCAGCCAGGCTGAAGGGGGCACCCATGAAGACCCTGACCGAGCAGCCGGCCCTGCCGCTGGCGGTGGGCCTGCTGGCCTTGCTGGGTCTCACTGCGGCCGCGTGGAAGGTGCGCCAATGACACTTCTTCCGGTTCTGCCACCGTGGCTCTTTTGGCCGCTTGCGGCGGTCTTGCTGGGCGCCACCGTGGTGGTTCTTGCCCTGCGTGGGCGCAAGGACCGCTGGCGATTTGCACTGCTGGTGCTCTTGGTGGTGGCGGCCGCGGCCCGACCGGGCGTGGCGGGCGGAACCGCCCCGGCCGCCGCCACGGACTTGGACGTTTTCTTTGTCGTTGACACGACCGCGAGCGCGGCCGCCGAGGACTACGACGGCGCCAAGACCCGGCTGGGCGGTATGAAAGCAGACATCAACGCCATTGCCGCCGAACTGGCGGGGGCACGGTTTTCCCTGATCACCTTTGACAGCAAGGCCAAGGTGGTGCTGCCGCTGACCGGTGATGCCACCGCGCTGCGTACCCTGACCGAAGTTGTGACCATTCAATCCACCTATGCCTCGCGCGGCAGCACCATCAGCGCCGCAAGGGAGGCGCTGGCCGGCCGGCTGGCGGCCGCGGCCAAGGTGCACCCACAGCGGCCACGCCTGGTGTTCTACCTCGGGGATGGGGAACAAACCGCGGCCGAGGCACCCCAACCGTTCACGGAAGGCATCGACTTGATCGACGGAGGGGCGGTCCTGGGCTACGGCACCGCAGCCGGGGGACGCATGCGGGAAAGCTCCGGGGGCAACGACGGCCCCGGGACGTACATTGTGGACCCGGCCAGTCCCACGCTCGCCGACGCTCGTTCCGTTATCGATGAAAAGCAGCTGCGGGCCGTCGCGGGCCAACTGGGGGTGCCGTATGTGCACCGTTCCGTACCCGGCGACATTGCGGCGGCCCTAGTGGATGCTGCGCCGCGGGCTGCCGACAACCCGGAATCGGGCGACGGCGACCGGCCCGGTAGGGTGGAATTGGCGTGGCTTCTGGCCGTGGCCGCGTTTGGGCTGGCCCTGTGGGAACTGTTCGTCTCCGGCCGAGCGTACCGCGAACTGCCCCGCAAGCCCGGGGCAGGCTCATGATGGCAACGGCAACCCCACTGACACCGCTGCAGCGAAAACGCCGGCGGATGCTCCTGTGGTCGGCGCCAGTGGTTCTGCCGGCACTGGTGCTGGCCTGCAAGCTCCTGAGCCTTCCCCTGTTTGCCGGCCAGGCCGCCACGGCCTTTGCCGCCGACAACGGTGCCGGCACCATCCGGTCCGCCCAAGGCATGGGCGCGATGAACCTGGTGGAACCTTGGAAGGCCCACTTTGCCAGGGGCGACGGCCATGCGCTCGCCGGCGACTATGCCGGCGCCAAGGCTGATTTCGCCACCTCCCTCACCCTGGTCTCGGGGCCGGAAGCGTGCAAGGTACGCGTCAATCTGGTGCTCAGCCTGGAAAAGCTCGGCGACGCAGCAGAAAAAGCCGGGGACGCGGCGTCGGCCGTGGCTTTGTTCAAGGAGGGGGCCGGCGTGGTGGCACAGGCCCCGCCCGGCTGCTTTGCCCCCCAGGGTGACGGAAATTCAGCCGGTGAGGGTGATGCGCTCAAACAGGCAGCCAAACGTTTGGCCGGGAAGGCCCAACAACCGGTGCAGGCGAAGGACCCGGGCAAGGGGGCCGATGGGGAAAAGGCCGCCGATACGCCCGCTCCGCCCGAAAGCAAGACGGAGGAGCTGCAAAACCGCAACAGCGACGCTGCCAAGAAGCGTGCCGATGCCGAGAAGCAGCGCACCGAGAACGGGGACGCCGCACCGAAGTCCTACGGCAAGCCCTGGTAGCAAGAATCAGGCACTAATTCGATATGCCACGCCACAACGGTCAATGAATGGGCAAATCGGCGGACATATTAGGTAAAACTGCGTCGTAATTCGGCGTCGATTTTGCGCAGCGTGACGAATCACGCGTAAAGTGGGTTGCACGTTAGTTCCTCAACGTGTGTCAGCGACCCTTGTGCGAAACGAGGGTGTGGGTGCCCCCATGTGGGCCTGACATTTGCTGGCGGAGCACGTCAACCGTGGCGGTATGCCACGGCACCTTGACGTTTGCCCGCCCCCACCTCAAGAAAACGTGCTTTGCGCGCCAGTGGTGTTCTAGACGCCGCCAGTGCATGCAGGGCAACACAATCGTCAAGGATCAGCAAATGTCCCCACCCAGCCTTATTCAGGCGACCGCACAGGCCACAGCCAGTGCACCAATCGCCTTGTCCTACGAACTGTTTCCGCCGCGCAACGAATCGGCATCGGCGTCACTGTGGGACACCATCCGCGAGCTTGAATGCACCAACCCGGACTATGTCTCCGTCACGTACGGGGCCAACGGCAGCAACCGGAACACGGCCGTGGACCTCCTCAACCGCCTGCTCACGGAGACCTCGCTGCGGCCCCTGGCCCATCTGACCTGCGTGGGCGATACCGCCGAAGAGCTGGCCGAGATCATCTCCGAATTGCTCGACCACGGCGTACGCGGCATTTTGGCGTTACGCGGGGACCTGCCCAAGGACGCCCCGGCGACACCCCGCCCCGGCTCGCTGACGTACGCCCAGGACCTGATTGAACTGATCCGGCGCGTCGAACAGCGCCGCTCAGCCTTGCTGTGCGCCGGAAAAGTCGCCATTGGCGTGGCGGCGTACCCGGCCAAGCACCCCGAGTCCCCGTCGATCGAACACGACGTCGAGGTGCTGCTGGCCAAACAGCGTTCGGGTGCCGACTTTGCCATCACCCAGGTGTTTTTCCACGCCGACCAGTACAAGGACCTGGTGGCCCGGGCCCGACGCGCCGGCGTCAGCATTCCGATCATCCCCGGCGTCATGCCGCTGACCAGCCTGCGCCGGGTGGAACGCCTTGGCGTGCTGACCGGCGTCGAACCGGCGCCGAAACTGTTGGACGCGCTGGGCCGGGCCGAGGACGCGGCCGAAAGCCGCAGGATTGGCGTGGCCGCCACGGTGGACTTGGCACGGGCCGCCCTGGACGCCGGCGCGCCGGGCATCCATCTCTACACGTTCAACGAACACGCCGCCGCGCTGGACGTCCTGGACAAACTGCAATTGCTTCGCCCGGGCCGGCCCGCAGTGGGCCGGCGCATCCCCACCCCCCAACTTGTGCAGGCCTAGGACCAGATCTTCTCCCCTGCCGTAGACACCACACACCAAAAAACGCAAAGGACATTCCCATGAGCAACACTCCCGCTTTCCCCGCCGCGTCCCTGCTGGGCTACCCGCGCATTGGCCGCCGTCGTGAACTAAAAAAGGCGATTGAGGCCTACTGGGCCGGCAAGATCGACGAGGCCGCCCTGGACACCGCCGCCAAGGAAATCCAGCTCACCACCGCACGCCGCCTGGGCGATTTGGGCCTGACCGAAGCCGCCGCGATTCCCGGCACGTTCTCCTACTACGACCAGGTGCTGGACGCCACGACCCACATCGGCGCCGTCCCGGCCCGCTTTGGCGAGCTGCGCAACGCCGCCGGCGAGCTGGACATCGACGCCTACTTCACCCTGGCCCGTGGCACGGTGGAGCAGCAGCCGCTGGAAATGACCAAGTGGTTTGACACGAACTACCACTTCCTGGTGCCGGAAATCGGCCCCGAGACGAACTTCTCCGTGACCTCCAACCGGATCGTGGAGCAGTTTGAATTTGCCAAGGCCAACGGCTTCATCACGCGCCCCTACCTGGTGGGCCCGGTCACGTACCTGCTGCTGAGCAAGGCCTCCGACGACGCCCCTGCCGGCTTCTCGCCGCTGTCCCGCCTGGAGGACGTCCTGCCGGTCTATGCGGAACTGCTGTCCCGCCTGGCCGCAGCCGGCGCCACCTGGGTCCAACTGGATGAGCCGGCACTGGTGGCCGACCAGGATGTTCCCCTCGCGGACATCCAGGCCGCCGTGGCCCGCAGCTACGAGGTCCTTACCGCCGCCATCGCGCGCCCCGCGATCCTGGTCTCCACCCCGTTTGGCGCCCTGAGCGAACTGCTGCCCACCCTGGCCGCCTCCAACATTGAGGCCCTGCACATCGATGCGTTCAAGGGTGCCGTCCCGTCCGCCGCGGAGCTGGCGCTGCTGGCCGGCAAGACGGTGGTGGCCGGCGTAGTTGACGGCCACAACATCTGGCGCAACGACCTGGCCGTCTCCGCCGCCAAGCTCGATGCCCTGAAGGCTGCCGGGGTCGCCGTGACGGTGTCCACCTCCACCTCCACCCAGCACGTCCCGCACGACGTCACGGAAGAAACCACGCTGTCCGACGAACTGCGCAGCTGGTTGGCCTTCGCCGACCAGAAGGTCACCGAAGTGGTGACCCTCGCCGCCCACCTGGCCGACCCGGCGTCGTCCGCGGCCGCCATCGCGGAAGCCTCCTCCGTGATCGCTTCCCGCGCCACGGCAGCCGGCGTGAAGCGCCCCGAAGTGCGCGCCCGCCTGGCCGCCCTGACCACGGCCGACTTCAACCGCTCGGAATACTCCGTGCGTGAAGCCGCCCAGGAAAAGACCCTTGACCTGCCGCCGCTGCCCACCACCACCATCGGCTCCTTCCCCCAGACCAGTGAGATCCGCTCGGCCCGTGCCCGCGCCAACAAGGGCGCCATCACGTCCCAGGAATACACCGCGCTGATGAAGGACGAGATCAAGCGCGTCGTGGAGCTGCAGGAAGAGCTCGGCTTTGACGTGCTGGTGCACGGCGAGCCCGAGCGCAATGACATGGTCCAGTACTTTGCCGAGAACCTGGAAGGCTTCGACGTCACCGTCCACGGCTGGGTGCAGTCCTACGGCAGTCGCTGCACGCGCCCGTCCATCCTCTGGGGCGACGTGACCCGCGAGAAGGCCATCACCGTCGAGTGGGCCGAGTACGCGCAGTCACTGACTACCAAGCCCATGAAGGGCATGCTGACGGGTCCCGTGACCATCCTGGCGTGGTCGTTCGTGCGTGACGACCAGCCCCTGGGTGAGACCGCCAACCAGGTGGGCCTGGCCCTGCGTGATGAGATCGCCGACCTCGAAGCGGCCGGCATCAAGGTCATCCAGGTGGACGAGCCCGCCCTGCGTGAGCTGCTGCCCCTGCGCAAGGCCGACCAGGCCGCCTATCTGGACTGGTCGGTGAACTCCTTCCGCCTCTCCACCGCCGGTGCGGTGGACGGCACCCAGATCCACACCCACCTGTGCTACTCCGAGTTTGGTGTCATCATCGACGCCATCGACGGCCTGGATGCCGACGTGACCTCGATCGAGGCCGCCCGCTCCCGCATGGACGTCGTGAACGACCTTGAAGCACACGGCTTTGGCCGCGGCGTGGGCCCGGGCGTCTATGACATCCACAGCCCCCGCGTCCCCGGCCAGGCCGAGGTCTCCGAACTGCTGGGTACGGCCGTCAAGCACGTGCCTGCCCGCCAGCTTTGGGTCAACCCGGACTGTGGCCTGAAGACCCGCGGCTACGCCGAGACCGAAGAGTCCCTGCGCAACCTGGTCGAAGCCACCAAGGAAGTACGCGCACAGCTCGTGTGACGCGCTAACCGTTTGTGGGCCGACGGCGTTCCTTGCCTCTCCTGTGGGAGGCCGGGGACGCCGTCGGGCACTTAACGTGTTGTGGGAACCAGTTGCAACACATGTTCGACGGCGGCCTGGTAGGCACGGAACGCTTGTGCCGGTCTGTGCTGATCGAGAGCGGTAACGACAGGGGTGCCTCCCCAAAACAGACCGCGTCGACGGCCACGATTGCCACCGCGTATTCCGCGGGCCGCCAGTAGATGGTGAGGTCGATCAGTACCGGGGGTGCCGTGGGGTGGAGAAGGCCCCTCCGGTGGTTCGAAGTGAAAGGCTGAGCCGGAGTCCGCCGTGACGAGAGGCGGGGCGAATGGTTTCATCGGGCCATTGCAACGCTTCGATTCTTGAGGATATGAGCCCGGCAACGACAAATTAGAACACATATTCGAACCGACTGATTCGGCCCGTGCGCGGCGGCGGCAAGGGCGGCCCGCGGGGTAGATTGGGGCCATGAGCGCACAGGAACTGGACATCACCGCTACGGACACGATCGCCACGACGGTCCAATCCGCCCGGCAACTCTTCACCACGGGGGTCACCAGGCCCCTCGATTGGCGGCTGCGGCAGCTGCGGCAGCTGAACCAGATGCTCCTGGACCACGAGGACGACTTCACCGCCGCGCTCGCAGCCGATCTGGGCAAGCACCCCACGGAAGCGTGGCTGACGGAAATCGGCTTCCTCACCGCGGAGATAGCCCACACCGTCAAGCACCTCGCCGGATGGCTGGCACCGCGCAAAGCAACGGTGCCGTTGGCCCTGCAGCCGGCCAAGGCCACCACGGTCCTTGAGCCATTGGGGGTTGTCCTGGTCATCGCCCCCTGGAACTACCCCATCCAACTGCTCCTGGCGCCGGTCATCGGGGCGCTCGCAGCCGGGAACACCGTGGTGGCCAAGCCCAGCGAGATGGCACCGGCAAGTTCGGCAGCCCTTGCCAAGTGGGTTCCCGACTACCTGGCGGGCGCCGTGAGCATTGTTGAAGGTGGAGTGCCGGAAACCACGGCCCTGCTGGAGCAGCGCTTTGACCACATCTTCTACACGGGCAACGGCCGGGTGGGGCGGATCGTCATGACCGCCGCCGCCATGCACCTCACTCCCGTGACCTTGGAGCTTGGCGGTAAATCCCCGGTCTACATCGACGAGACGGTGAACATGCATGCCGCTGCTGCACGGATCGTGTGGGGGAAGTTCATGAACGCCGGCCAGACCTGCGTGGCACCCGACTACGTCCTGGGGACCGACACCGCCCTGGCCCGGCTGGCCGACGAACTTCCCGAGGCCATCAGGGCCCTGTATGGCGACGACCCCGCACACAGCCTGGCCTATGGGCGCATGATCAATGATGGGGCGTTCTCCCGGGTGGCCGGATTGCTGGCCGTGGACCTGCAGGAAGACACCGGCTCGGCGCTGATCTCCGGAGGTTCCACGGACGCCGCCACCCGCTACATCGAACCCACGGTGGTCCATGTGGACGCAGAGTCGGCCCTCATGGAGGCGGAGATCTTTGGCCCCGTCCTGCCCCTGGTCACCGTGGACTCTGCAGCGGCCGCCATCGACTTCATCAACGCCCACGACAAGCCCCTGTCCCTGTACGTCTTCAGCGAAGACCACGGTGTGCGGGAGGCCTTTACGTCACAGACGTCGTCGGGCGCGCTGAACTTTGGTGTCCCCGTGGCACACCTGACCATTCCCGGACTGCCGTTTGGCGGTGTCGGGGCGAGCGGCATGGGCAGCTATCACGGTCTCCACTCCATCGAGGCGTTCTCCCACCACAAGGCCATTCTGGACAAGCCGCTGTCCCCGGACACGTTGTCGCTGATCTATCCGCCCTTTGGTGCAGTGACGCGGCAGGTCATCAAGCGCCTGGTGGCGCCGGCGCGGAAGTTCAGGAAGGGATCGAAGGACGAATGAGAAAAGCGTTGCGCTCGCCGATGAGGTGCTGCAGGTAGCGGCGCAGCACCAGGCGTTCAACCAACCTCCCGAGCGGGCCGAAGGGCGCCGTGAAGGTGATCACGTCGGTCATGGTGGTGACGCCGCCGGCCCGTGAAAACCGGTGCTCGTGGTGGAAGTCCTTGAACGGCCCCTTGAGCTGTTGGTCAACGAAGCGGTGAGGGGCTTGGAATTCGGTGATGAGTGAGGTCATGGCGAACGTGACGCCAAAGTGCCGCGCGCGCCAGGTGACCGACTCGCTCAGGCCGATCTGTCCTTCCGTGACTCCGGCAACGGCCCGCTCCCCGGAAGCGGCCATGGACGCCAGGTGGTCGTCAATGCTGAGGGAGCGCTCAAACAATAGTTCAAGCGGCAGTTCCGTTTGAGTTTCGATGCGAAATTGTGCCGTCATCGGGTGCCTTCCGGGTGGCTTGTGCGGGTCAGTTCCTGCAAAATTCCGGCGAGCTTGTCCACGAAGACTTCAATGCGTGCTGTCCGCTTGTCATTGATCACCAGCGCAAAGATGTTTCTGGCCAGGCGGATCTCGGGTACATCCAGCACCACCACGTTCTCCGGCTTGTGCTGCAAAGCCAGGTCGGGGACCAGTGCGGCACCCAGGCCCACGCTGGCCAGTTGCAAGCTCGCGTTGAAGTCGTCGCTGTAGGCGGCCACGCGAGGGTGCAGGTTGCAACTGGCAAAGAGCCGTTCAATGACGGTGGCGTCGCTCGTGCCCGGGTGGTGCATGATCCAGGGCATGTCCGAAAGCTGCGCCGCCTCCACCACCGAGCCCGGGCGGATGCCCCAGGCCTTGGGCAGGACCACCCGGAAGTTGTCATCGCCAATCCATTGCCGGTTGATGGTGTGAGGCCATGCCAGGCCCGCCTGCCCCACCTGGTAGACCAGGGCAACGTCCAGCTCTCCGCCAGTCCGGAGCCCCCCGATGGTTTGCTGCGGCTCACCGACGGACACATGCAAGTTGATGCCAAGCGCCGGCCATTCGGGGCTGCGCAGCAACAGGGGGAGTACATAGGTGGCCAGGGAGGGGAAGATTCCCAGGCGAAGTTCCTGGCTGGTTCCCTCCTGGGTGCGTGAGCTGGCGGCCAGCAAGGCGTCAATGTCTGTCAGGACCTTGGCTCCGTGGCGCACCATCACGAGGGCGGCGTCCGTGGGCAGCACGCTGCGGGCGGAGCGGTGAAAGAGTTCGACGCCGGTGTCCCGCTCCAGGGCGGACATTTGCTGGGACACGGCCGACGCCGTGTAGCCCAGCTGGGTGGCGGCGGCGGCGAAGGAGCCGCGACGCACCACTTCCAACAGGGTTTTCAGGTGGATCGGATTGATCACCGCGTGCTCCTTTGCGGAACGGTCAGGGTACTCCTGCAAGCATAGGCGGATGGCGGGCGCACCAAACGCCCCATGCAAGCGATGACATTTCCCGCTCCGATTGTGTACGTTTGTACATAATTAATTTGGCGAGGAAAGAACACCATGAACCAAACACCTGAGCTCAATGACGGACGCACCATGCGGGAGCGCATGGAGGCCGGCGACCTCTACATCGCCGATGACCCGGATCTGGCCAAGGCCGCCCAGCGCGGCATCCGCCTGGCCGACGAGTACTCACGCACCTGGACGGCCGACCCGGCCGCCGCAAAGGCAATCCTTGCCGAACTGCTCGGCTCCTGCGCTCCAGATGTGGAAATCCGCCCGCCGCTCTTCGTTGACTACGGCAGCTACATCACCGTCGGCGCCGGGACCTTCATCAATTTCAATTTCACGGCCCTGGACGTCGCCCCCATCACGATAGGCAGCGACGTCATGATCGGACCCAATGTGCAGCTGCTGACACCCACCCACCCCGTGGACCCGACACTGCGCAAGGCCAAGTGGGAGGCGGCCCAGCCCATCACCATCGGCGACAACGTCTGGCTGGGCGGGGGAGTGTGCGTACTCCCCGGGGTCACGATAGGGGCGAACACCGTAGTGGGCGCCGGCGCCGTCGTGACGCGGGACCTGCCTGCCAACGTGGTGGCGGTCGGCAACCCGGCCAGGATCGTGCGGGAACTGCCGTGACCACCCCAGTCCACCCGACGCGCCGCCACGAACCCAACCGGCGCGAACGCCTCATCGACGTCGCCCTCGAGGTCATCGCCGAATACGGCGTTGCCGGCACCACCCACCGCAAGGTGGCAGAGGCCGCAGGGGTGCCGCTGGGCTCCATGACCTACCACTTCAAGGGCATCGACGACCTCCTTGGCGCAGCATTCACCAAACTTGCCAACACAACCGCCGACGGATTCGAGCTGGCCCTCTCACAGGCGCGCGACAAGCAAGCGGCGCGTGACGCCGTCGTCGGCCTCATCACCGGCGAACTGCTCGGCGCACGGCGCAACGCACTGCTCACCTACGAGCTCTACGCGCTCGCAGCCAGGCGGCCCGATCTGCGCCGGGTGACGGACGCCTGGATGGCGCGCAGCCGGGTGGCCCTGGCGCGGCACTTCGATGAACAAACCACCGTGATGCTCGATGCCTTGATTGAAGGGCTCTCGATCCACCGGGTGCTGGCCATCTCCCCCCTCTCCGATGAAACCGTCCGCGACGCGGTCAACAGAATGGTGCGTGAAGCATGATCCCCACCGGTGAACTGCGCCGGGCACGCTCTGCCGTGGCCGCACTGTTCTTCACCAACGGTGCCTTGTTCGCCAACCTGGTGCCCCGCTACCCTGCGATCAAGGAGACGTTGGGACTGTCGAACGCCGAATTTGGGCTCGCCGTGGCGTCGTTCCCGGTGGGGGCGTTGGCCGCAGGGCTGGCCTCCGGGTTCCTGATCAGGCGGTTCCGCTCCTCCAGGGTGGCCGTGGTGGGAACAGTGTTGACGGCCGTGGGCATCATGTTGGCCGGGGTGGCGCCGTCGGGCATCATTTTCGCGGTGGCCCTGTGCCTGGGCGGTGCCACGGACGCCATCACCGATGTTGCCCAAAATTCGCACGGCCTGCGCGTACAGCGCGGCTACGGCCGCTCCATCCTGAACTCCTTCCACGCCGTGTGGAGCATTGGCGCCGTGGCCGGCGGGCTCATGGGCGCCGCTGCGGCCGGGTTGGGCGTGCCCTTGGGGCTGCACCTTGCCATCTCGGGAGCCGTCTTCGCGGCCGTGTCACTGTCCTGCCTGCACCTGTTACTGGCCGGTCCGGAGCCAAGGATGGCCGACGCCGTCGATCTGGCAGGTGCCGCGGTGCCGGGCGCCGCCGTGGTTCCCCGCCCGTGGTGGCGGAACAAGTACCTGGTCCTGGTGGCCTTGGTGCTGATCGCGGCCGGTAGCACCCTGGTGGAGGATGCCGGCAGCACCTGGTCTTCGGTCTACCTCTCGACGGAGCTGGGTGCGCCGGTGGCTTTGGCGGGTCTGGGCTTCGTTGCCCTGGTGGGGGCCCAGTTTGTGGGCCGGTTGCTGGGTGACCGCCTGGTGGACCGTTTCGGTCAACGGCGCGTGGCCCAGGCCGGCGGGCTGATTGTGGGCATTGGCATGGGGCTGGCCCTCCTGATGCCGACCGTGCCTGGCACCATTGCCGGTTTTGCCGCCGCCGGGCTGGGCGTGGCCACGCTGGTGCCGGCGGCCATGCATGCCGCCGACACCTTGCCGGGGCTGCGCGCCGGGACGGGGCTGACCGTGGTGAGCTGGCTGATGCGGGTGGCGTTCCTAGTGTCCCCTCCGGTGGTGGGCGCCATTTCGGATGCCACGTCCCTGCGTCTGGGGCTGTTGGTGGTCCCGCTGGCCGGAATCCTGGTGCTGGTGGTTTCACCGGTCCTCGGTGGCCGGGCGGGACGGACCCCGGCCACTAGGCGCGACACGCCGGGAGCTGCCGACACGCCGTCCTTAATTAAGTGACTAAGTAGTCCACAGCCTGTGGATAGAGCGGTCTTAAACGTTGGATTTCTGCGCTTTTAACGCCGCAAAGCTGTGGACTACCGGTGCATAAAATGACATACTTGTAATACATCATGTTGGGGTCGTTTCCGGGGGCGTGCACTACATGTAGTATCAAATACATCAAAACAAGCACTTCGGGCCACGGCCTGAAACGCTGGCGAGGCCGTAGCAGAAGCTGTCAGGCCCCACCGACAGTGAGTGAGCCCGCAAGGGGTCGCGAATGCTTCTCTCAGAACAGATTTTTAGGACAAGGGGATCTCAATTATGACCGTTACGGTTTACACCAAACCTGCATGCGTTCAGTGCAACGCCACGTACCGGGCTTTGGACAAAAAGGGCATCACCTACCAAAGCGTTGACATCTCCGCCGATCCGGCCGCACTGGAACACGTGCTCAGCCTGGGTTACCAGCAGGCCCCCGTCGTCATCACCGACGCCGACCACTGGTCGGGCTTCCGCCCGGACAAGATCGCCGCGATCAACCAGGACGTGGCCTCGAACGTAGCATGACCCCCGGCGGGCCGGGTGCCCGCCGGCGTGGATGATTTCATGTGCCGACAGCGCACGAAGGTGGGGCCGGCCGTCAATGGCCCGGCCCCACACGAGCAAGTCGCACAGCACGCAAGTACGCAGGAAGCGATGTCAATGCCAGTCGTTGCAGCAACACCGGCGGCGAGCCTGGACACCGGGCGGCGCACCGGCAGCCCGCTGATTTACTTTTCATCAACCTCCGAGAACACCCACCGCTTTGTGGTGAAGTTGGGCATGGATGCGGCCCGGCTGCCCATCTACACCAGCGAAGACACACTCCTGGCACAAGCGCCGTATGTCCTTGTTCTTCCCACCTATGGTGGGGATTCAGGGCACGGGGCCGTGCCAAAACAAGTCATTAAATTCCTGAACGTTGCAGGAAACAGGGACTTGATTCGCGGCGTCATTGGCGCCGGCAACACTAATTTTGGAGACACGTATTGCCTGGCCGGCGATGTTATCTCGGCCAAGTGCAAGGTGCCTCATTTATACCGTTTTGAACTGATGGGCACGTCGGAAGACGTGGACCGCGTTCACCAGGGATTGGAAGAATTTTGGACACGATTGCAGCAGAACCAGGCACAGCAGTGAAGGCCTCCAAGGACATGCCCGCCGCATGGGAGGGTCTGGGCTATCACGAGCTGAATGCCATGCTCAACCTGTACAACGCCAACGGCGAGATCCAGTTCGACGCCGACCGTGCAGCTGCCCGCCAGTACTTCCTCCAGCACGTGAACAACAACACCGTGTTCTTCCATGACCTGGAGGAAAAGCTGGACTACCTGGTGAAGAACGAGTACTACGAGCGCGAAACGCTCGACCAGTACACGATGAACTTCATCCGCGACCTCTACAACCACGCGTACAAGCAGAAGTTCCGCTTTGAAACGTTCCTGGGCGCGTTCAAGTTTTACACGTCCTACACGCTGAAGACGTTCGACGGAAACCGCTTCCTGGAGCGCTACGAGGACCGTGTCTGCATGGTGGCCCTGCACCTGGCCCGCGGCGACGAGGCCCTGGCCATGAAGATGGTCGACGAGATCATCGGCGGCCGCTTCCAGCCCGCCACGCCCACATTCCTGAACGCCGGCAAGAAGCAGCGCGGCGAGCTCGTCTCCTGCTTCCTGCTGCGCATCGAAGACAACATGGAGTCGATCGGCCGCTCCATCAACTCCGCCCTGCAGCTGTCCAAGCGCGGCGGCGGCGTGGCGTTCGCGCTGACCAACATCCGCGAAGTTGGCGCCCCGATCAAGCAGATCGAGAACCAGTCCTCCGGCGTCATCCCCGTGATGAAGCTCCTCGAGGACAGCTTCTCCTACGCCAACCAGCTTGGCGCCCGCCAGGGTGCGGGGGCTGTGTACCTGCACGCCCACCACCCCGACATCAACCGCTTCCTGGACACCAAGCGTGAAAACGCCGACGAGAAGATCCGCATCAAGACCCTCTCCCTGGGTGTTGTGGTTCCCGACATCACCTTTGAGCTGGCCAAGCGCGATGAGGACATGTACCTGTTCTCCCCGTACGACGTCGAAAAGGTCTACGGCATGCCGTTCTCCGACATCTCGGTCACCGAGAAGTACTACGAAATGGTGGACGACGCCCGGATCAAGAAGACCAAGATCAAGGCCCGCGAGTTCTTCCAGACCCTTGCCGAGATCCAGTTCGAGTCCGGCTACCCGTACATCATGTTCGAAGACACCGTGAACCGGGCCAACCCGATCGACGGCAAGATCATCATGAGCAACCTGTGCAGCGAGATCCTCCAGGTTTCGGCGCCCACCAGCTACAACGATGACCTTTCCTATGATGAGACCGGCAAGGACATCTCCTGCAACCTGGGCTCGCTGAACATTGCCAAGGCCATGGATTCCCCTGACTTCGGCAGCACCATCGAGACCTCGATCCGCACGCTGACGGCTGTTTCGGACATGTCCAACATCACCAGCGTTCCCTCGATTGCCAAGGGCAACGACCAGTCGCACGCCATCGGCCTGGGCCAGATGAACCTGCACGGCTACCTGGCCCGCGAGCGGGTCCACTACGGTTCCGAAGAGGGCCTGGACTTCACGAACATCTACTTCTACACCGTGGTGTACCACTGCATCCGGGCCTCGAACCTGATTGCCATGGAGACCGGCTCCACCTTTGCCGGCTTTGAGAAGTCCAAGTACGCCAGCGGCGAGTTCTTCGACAAGTACACGGATGCGGAATGGCTTCCGGCCACGGCACGCGTTGCAGAGCTGTTTGACGGCATTCACATCCCCACCCAGGATGACTGGCGTGCGCTGAAGGCCTCCGTCATGGAGCACGGCATCTACAACCAGAACCTGCAGGCCGTCCCGCCCACCGGTTCCATCAGCTACATCAACAACTCCACGTCCTCGATCCACCCGGTGGCCTCGAAGATTGAGATCCGCAAGGAAGGCAAGCTGGGCCGCGTTTACTACCCGGCTCCGTACCTGACGAACGACAATCTGGAGTTCTACCAGGATGCCTACGAGCTGGGTTTCGAGAAGATCATCGACACCTACGCCGCTGCCACGCAGCATGTGGACCAGGGCCTGTCCCTGACGCTGTTCTTCAAGGACACCGCCACCACGCGTGACATCAACAAGGCCCAGATCTACGCCTGGAAGAAGGGCATCAAGACCATTTACTACATCCGTCTCCGCCAGCTCGCGCTGGAAGGAACTGAAGTAGAGGGTTGCGTCAGCTGCATGCTGTAGCACCACACAACTGAAGAGCACGACGGTGGGCGAGTCCCGCCGTCGTGCCTTTGGCTTAAGATTGACTGGGCCCGAGCGGCCACCAAGATTCATACAAGGAGAAAAGCTACGATGACACCGGAAAAGCTGAAGTTGGCGAGCCACGTTGAGGCCATCAACTGGAACCGCATCCAGGACGAGAAGGACGTTGAAGTCTGGAACCGCCTGGTCAACAACTTCTGGCTGCCCGAGAAGGTGCCGCTGTCCAACGATGTCCAGTCGTGGGCCACGCTGACGCCGGACGAGCAGCTGTTGACCATGCGCGTGTTCACCGGACTGACGCTGCTGGACACCCTGCAGGGCACCGTGGGCGCCGTCTCGCTGATCCCGGACGCCATCACCCCGCACGAGGAAGCCGTCTACACGAACATTGCGTTCATGGAATCGGTGCACGCCAAGAGCTACTCCTCGATCTTCTCCACCCTGTGCTCCACGAAGGAAATCGACGAGGCCTTCCGCTGGTCCGTTGAGAACCCGAACCTGCAGAAGAAGGCTCAGATCATTGAGTCCTACTACTACGGCGACGATCCCCTCAAGCGCAAGATCGCCTCGACGCTGCTCGAGTCCTTCCTGTTCTACTCCGGCTTCTACCTGCCCATGTACTGGTCCTCACGGGCCAAGCTGACGAACACGGCCGACCTGATCCGCCTCATCATCCGCGACGAGGCCGTGCACGGCTACTACATCGGCTACAAGTACCAGAAGGGTCTGGAAGGTCTCTCCGAAGAGCGCAAGGCAGAGCTGAAGGAGTACACCTTCGAGCTCATGTTCGAGCTTTACGAGAACGAAGTCCAGTACACGCACGACCTTTACGACGCCGTCGGCCTGGCCGAGGATGTCAAGAAGTTCCTGCACTACAACGCCAACAAGGCGCTCATGAACCTCGGCTACGAGGCCATGTTCCCGGCTGCTGTCACGGACGTGAACCCGGCGATTCTCTCGGCCCTGTCGCCGAACGCCGACGAGAACCACGACTTCTTCTCCGGCTCCGGCTCTTCCTACGTCATCGGCAAGGCAGTCAACACCGAGGACGACGACTGGGACTTCTAGCCCCTAGCGCTTGATGCGCGCCACTCAACCGAAGCGGTTGGGTGGCGCGCATTTTTGTTTCCGGCCGGGCACGTGTCAAGGCGGTGTCCGTTGGCCCGCCGGCGGCATTGTTCAGTCGCGGAATCACCTCGATGAGGTGGCCGCAGCACCTGTTCCTTGGCGGGGTTCATGGATAGAGTGGCAGGGAATTGGCCCAATCGACGCTCGGCAGGAGAAATGACATGACCCAGTACTTGATATCCGTAAGCCATGACACGGCCGAGGCACCGACCATGACAACCATGGATCCCGCCGTCATCCAACCGATCATAGACGCCGTCGATGCATTCAATGAGAAGCTTCGAAGAGAAGGCGCCTGGGTTTTCGCCGGCGGCCTGCATCCCATCCAGACCGCAACCACCGTGGACAACACCGGCGACGCACCCGTGGTGACTGATGGCCCGCATGCCCTATTCAATGAATATCTCGGTGGTTTCTGGGTCATTGAAGCAAGCGACCCCGACGCCGCACTTGCCTGGGCCAAGGAAGCCTCCAGGGCGTGCGCGGGCCGGGTTGAAGTTAGGGCGTTCCAGGACGACCCTGCCTGAGCACAAGCCCGCCGAGGCAATTGTTCAGCCCTGAAAATCTGCGTTTCAGGGAGTCTCTTCAACATGGCAGTCGTCCAGCAAGATATTGCCGATTCCAGTCACGATTGATCTATGGAGTGATGCAACTTCCTCTTTCGGCAACATTTTGCCGAAATTGAGCAGGTGGTGCAGAATGGCAACTAAAGTTGTCATAATCGGCATGATGTTGCCGCTTGGAGGAGTGACGTGGATAGCATTTCGGCCGTGGCGGCCAGTATTCGGGCGGCCCGGAAAGAAGCGGGCCTCACCCAGGAGGACTTGGCCAACCTCGCCGAAACCTCGGAGCGGACCATTCGAGCCATCGAAACAGGGACCGGGAACCCGTCCCTGCGTGCTGTGGCGGCCGCGGCCGACGTCCTGGGGCTTCGCCTGACGGTCACCCGATGACACAAGACCTTCAGCACCTCAAGCTCATTCGTGAAGCCGATGTCTACAAAGCTGGAACGTTGGCCGGCCACCTGTCCCGAACCGAACAGGGTGGTGTCCGGTTCGCCTATCGTGACAGCTATGTGACAGGCGGAAAATCGCCGGTGGCATTCTCCCTCCCCCTGACGGCGGTGGCGGTCGAGACCCGGAACGGGGCCCTGCCGCCGTTCTTTGCCGGTCTTTTGCCCGAGGGCCACCGGCTGACAGTTCTGAAGAATGCGACCAAAACAAGCCTCGACGACGAACTCTCGCTCCTGCTGGCCGTCGGGGCCGACGTCCCCGGCGACGTCGAGATTGTCCCGTCCGGCGAGGCGCCCACCGAACCGAAGCCGCTGGCTGACACCTCCCATCCCGGGGACCTGGACTTCGCCGCGCTGTCGAATTCCGTGGACCTGCACGGCCTGCCAGGTGTGCAGGACAAGGCCAGCGCTTCCATGCTGACCACACCCCTGGCCATGCGTGGAATGCGGTACTTGCTGAAGCTGGACCCGGCAGAGAACCCGCATCTTGTCCTCAACGAGGCGGCGCACTTGGCCGGGGCCAAGGGCTTGAAGGTTCCAGTGGCGAAGAGCAAGGTAGTCCGGGATGGGAACGGGCTCGACGGCCTCCTGGTGGAGCGCTTTGACCGTGTCAAAGGCGCGGGCGGCGGCTGGCTGCGACTGCCGCTGGAAGACGGGACACAGGCCATGGGGTTGCCGCCCGCCTCCAAGTACGGCGTCGCCTCCGAGGATGTCGCCATGGCACTGGCCCGGAGGTGCCAGGCCCCGGTTGTAGCCAAACGTAACGTGTATCTGCAATTTGTCTTCGCCTGGTTGACCGGCAACGGAGACCTGCATGCCAAGAATCTCTCGGTCCTGGGCAGTTCCGAGGGTGCTTTTGCGATGGCGCCCATCTACGACGTGCCCTGCACCCTCCTCTATGGCGACGACACCATGGCTTTGTCCATTGCGGGCAAGTTCAAGAACCTCAAAGCGAAGCATTGGGCGGAATTTGCCCAGTCCCTTGCCCTGCCCGAGAAAGCCGCAGCAGCTGCCAACCAGCTTGCCCTGAAGGCCGCCAGCTCCATCCCGCTGGACACCCTGCCGTTTAGTGGGTCACCACTCAGGGGCGCCCAGCGGGAACTGAGATTCAGACGGACCGAGTTCACGGACTGACCCGCCCAGGCATTCCGGCGGGGTTGTCCATGGGTACGTGACGCCAAGGCCCGCCTTATTGGTACCGTTGACGCCATGGACGAGGACGTTTTCCACAAGCACCCGATCTCCGCGGCAACGGCCGGCTTCATCCGGGATGCCGCGGCTGTCGTGCGTCCCGGCAGGCTGGGCAGCCACCGCGACCCCGGTGACGCCTGGGTTGAGGGGGAGCGGGGCAAGTTTTGGGGTCGGTTCGGTTCCGCCGGTCTACTGGTGTTCGACGCCGGCCGTGGCGTCTTGCTCCAACACCGGGCCATTTGGTCCCACCACGGCGGCACCTGGGGCCTGCCTGGCGGCGCACTGCACCACGGCGAAAGCCCCGTGGACGGGGCGCTCCGGGAGGCCTATGAGGAAGCCGGCGTGCCGCGTGAAAACGTGGAGCTGCTGTTCACTTCCGTCTATGACGTGGGCTATTGGAGCTACACGACCGTCGCCGTCCATGTGGTGAAACCCTTTGAACCCATCATCAGCGACCCGGAAAGCCTGGCCCTGGAATGGGTGCCGCTGGACGCCGTCGACTCCCTGGAATTGCACCCGGGCTTCGGCACAGCCTGGCCGGCGCTGCACGACCGGCTGCGCAACACTTAGGCGCCCGCGCGGGAGTCGTTGATTTTCGTGGAGGCACACCACCGGCATAAATCGATGTCTCCCCCGAGCGGCTCGGCTCGATCAACCCGGGCGGATCTCGACAAGCTCGATCACCGCAAGCCCGATCACCGGAGGTCCAGCAGCT
>JBAUMA010000004.1:0-2051 GCA_049578485.1 Specibacter sp. | reverse complement strand
GCGGATCCTGTGGCAAATTGCCATCCCGCTGGTCCGCCCCGCCATCGTCACGGCGGTCCTGCTGACATTCATCGGGCCCTGGAACGAATTCCTCTGGCCGTTCCTTGTCACCAAGGACGCCTCCATGCAACCCCTAGCCGTGTCACTGGCCAACTACATTTCCAACGTTGCCGCCACGGCCACCAACCCGTTCGGTGCCATCCTGGCCGGTGCCTGCGTGCTGGCCGCCCCGGCCGTTGCCTTGTTCATCTTCTTCCAGCGACAGTTCATCTCATCCGATATCGGATCTAGCGTAAAAGGTTAATCCCCCATGACACTTTCCACTCTTGACCTGCCCACCGTCCCCTTCAAGCTGACCCGGGCCGGAGTCATCATGACGCCGGAGCCCGGCAACGAATTCGAGTCCGACGGCGTGCTGAACCCGGCCAGCGGCCGGGGCCCGGACGGCGAGCTGTACCTGCTCCCTCGCCTGGTGGCCAAGGGTAATGTCTCCCGGGTGGGCCTCGCCAAAGTCGTCATTGGCGACGACGGGGTCCCGTCCGGCGTCGAACGCCTTGGTGTTGTGTTGGCGCCCGATGAGGGATGGGAAAGGGGCGCCAACAATGCCGGCACGGAAGACCCGCGCCTGACCTGGGTGCCGTCACTGAACAAACACCTGATGACCTACATCGCCTACGGCCCCCTTGGCCCCAGGCTTGCGTTTGCCCACTCCGAGGACCTGCGGAACTGGGAGCGGCTGGGCCCGTGCCACTTTGGCTACCAGCCGGAGCTGTCCATGGACCTGAACCTGTTCTCGAACAAGGATGCGGTGTTCTTCCCGGAACCCGTCAACGACCCCGACGGCGTGCTTTCGTACGCCATGTTGCACCGGCCCATGTGGGACCTGGGCTGGATCCGCGACGGCGAAGGGGAGCACTTGCCCGCCGGGCTGACGGACCCCCGCCCGGGCATCTGGATCTCCTACGTTCCTGTTGACGAGGTGGAGAAGGACATTCGCAACCTGGTGCACATGCGCAAGCACAAGATGGTGGCACTCAGCGCCTTCCCGTTCGAGGAGCTCAAGATCGGCGGCGGGCCCGCACCAATCCGCATCGATGAAGGATGGCTGCTGATCCACCACGGCGTGTCCGGGACCATGGAAAAGTCCGCCTTCGACCACCAGCAAAACGTGAACTACACGGCCGGTGCCATGATCCTCGACGCCAGCGACCCCTCCGTCGTGATCGCCCGCAGCGACAAGCCGCTGCTGGAGCCGGAAACCGACGACGAGAAATCCGGCATAGTCCCGAACGTCGTTTTTCCCACGGCCATCGAGAAGATCGGCGAGCAGCTGTTCGTCTTCTACGGCATGGCGGATTCAAAGATCGGCGTGGCCCGCTTGGACCGCGTCTAAACTCCCACGAAGCATTCCACCATCCGCGTTCCCCACTGACACAGGAGTTTGGCATGGAGTCACCCCTTATTTTTTCCCGGCGCACCTTCGGCTCAGTCGCAGCGGTGGCGGCCGTGGCCCTGACCATGGCCGGGGCGGAGACCGCGACCGCATCGCAACGCCCCGCCGCAACGGCACCCTTGGCCAATCTGTCCCACCTGGACTTCCTGCTTGACGAGGTCCCGCTGACGCCGGTGGAGGGGCACACAACCTACCAGATTGGGGAGAGGCCCACGGCCCGGGCACCCTGGACCTATGCCGACGGGCACCCCGACGGGAGCTACACGCGGGTGGGTGGCGGGTCCCTGGATCCGGCCACCGGCCGGTGGAGCCAGGGCGCCTACAATGCCGACGACATTGCCCGCACCGCCGTGGTTTACCTGCGCCATTGGCGGCAGACCGGGGATGCAAAGAGCCGGGACAAGTCCTTTGACCTGCTCCGCGAGCTGACGTATCTGCAGACCGCCACGGGCCCCAATGCGGGCAACGTGGTGCTGTGGCAGCAGGCCGATGGGACCCTGACGCCCAGTGCCTCACCGGTGGAGCTTCCCGATCCCAGTGATTCGGCCGAATCGTACTGGCTGGCTAGGACCATCTGGGCCTTGGGGGAGGGCTATGC
>JBAUMA010000003.1:0-2002 GCA_049578485.1 Specibacter sp. | reverse complement strand
CTGAAACTCGGCGAACAGAGACCGGTATCTCAAGTTGGATGAGCACCTTCGATCAAGCCGTCAGGGCAGGCTGCAGATTCACGCGCAGGACGATGTGCGAGGCTCGGCTCGTTCTGACAAGCCGGTATGGCTGTTGCTCATCTGGCCGTTGGTGATCCCATGTCGCGAGGTGGGCGTTTTTGGAAGGAGGCCACCCATGCATCGCTCCGAACTCACCTTCGCCCGATGGGAGCGGACCGCTTCGTTCTTCCCTGACCGCGACCACCACGATGGACCTGTCTTTATGGCACTGACCCAAGCGTGTTAAGGGGCACCAGGCTTGAGATGCGCCGCCCACGGCTCCAAGGCCAGGGCAGTTGGTCAGAGTTTACAAACCTGCCCACAATATGCGCCCGCCAGCGCACCTAGCATTACAGCGCGGGTTTTCTCGATAGGATGATCGGGTCGCCGGAAGGGAGGCCCCCATGACCGATCCGGACATCGCCCGGCTTGGCCCCGCGTTCGCCTCGTTCCTCCGCCGCTTCCGCCCCTGCTTCCGCCAGGACCGCACCGCCGCCCACTTCGACAGCTACTGCCGCGGGCTGCTCTCCGACCTGCCCAGGAAGAGTGTCGAGCCGATCGCCCTGGCCTGTGGCACCGCCGTTCGCACCCTCCAGGAGTTCCTCACCACCGCCGGCTGGGACCACGAGCAGGCCCGCGACGCCCTACAGCGGCACCTGGCCGAGGTCATCCGGGCCCTCCCGGCAGACGCGCTCGGCACCGTGGGGGTGATCGACGAGACCAGCTGCTCCAAGCAGGGCGACAAGACCCCCGGCGTGCAGCGGCAGTACCGCGGCTGCCTCGGCAAGGTCGATAACGGCATCGTCAGCGTGCATGTCGGCGTCGCTCGCGGGCGCTTCCAGGCGCTGCTGGACGCCGACCTGTATCTCCCCAAGTCGTGGGACCAGGACCGCCCGCGCTGCCGGGAGGCGGGCATCCCCGACGAGGTGCGTTACCAGCCCCAGTGGCGGGTCGCCCTGGACCAGCTGATCCGGCTGCACCAGAACGGCGTGCGTTTCGACTGGCTGACCTTCGACGAGGGGTACGGCGGCAAGGTGCCGTTCCTGACGCTGCTGAGCCTGGTCGGCCAGACGTTCGTCGCCGAGGTGCCGGTCTCCTTCGCGGTGCGGAGCAACGACGCCGGGCCGCCGCGCAGGGCGGACCAAGCCCTCACGGCGGAGGACGCCAAGCGTGGGCGGTGCTACCGGATCAGCCCACAAACGCGCGCCGACGCGCGCTGGCGCGCCCGCGGCGCGCCGGTGCGCGTGAAGGGCCACGGCTACACCCTGGTGGTGGCGGTCAACGAGGCGACGGCCGAGCTGAAGTACTTCGTGACCACCGCGACGGGCGAATCGCTTCAGCGGGTGCTCCAGGTGGCGTTCCGCCGCGCGACGATCGAGCACAGCTTCCGGGTGGCCAAGGCGGAGGCGGGGCTGGCGCACTACGAAGGGCGGCAGTACGTGGGGCTGGTGCGGCACCTGGTCCTGGCGCTGATCGTGCTGGGGTTCGTGTCGGTGCATACGGACCGGCTGCGGGGGGAAAAACCCGCAGGTGACGCCGGAGCAGGTGTGCCGGGCGCTGAACGCCCGCTGCGCGGCGCTGTTCCGCCGCCGTCGGGGGACGCCGGAGGTCAGCCACGTCGGCGAGGTGATCCGCTACCACCAGCGCCGCAACGAGCAGGCGGCCCGCTCCCACAAGAAACGGCGGCATAGATGCATCATCTAAACCCGCGCTGTAGTGCTAGGCTCGGCTATCCGCCACGGCAGACAGGCGACACGATACCGACGCGATCGGCCTCATTGCGCCGTGGCGAGAATTCTCAGCCTTGGCTCGCAATATGCTCCTGCATGAGGCACTCAGGGTGCTGTGGAACCGACTTGCAGACCGCAGTCCGAACCGCGCCGTCACTGCGAGGCCCGAGCGAACAACCATTCCGGACTGAGAGGGGCGATTACAGTTCACC
>JBAUMA010000002.1:0-6816 GCA_049578485.1 Specibacter sp. | reverse complement strand
CCCTTGCCGGGTCCGTCGCTGAAGATCTCGTGCCCCAGGGACAGCATGGGCAGCAGGTCCGGGCTGTGCCCCGTCAGCTCCCGTACGGTGTCGTAGACCTTCACCTTGAGCCCCGCCGCATGCGCCTGCGCCGTGTACTCCGCCAGCGCATCGGCGTGCAGCAGGGGGTCGTTGATGAACGGGGCCAGGGCCGTGGCGTGGTGGATGTTGATCACACTCGCGCCGGTTGCGGCAATGTCGGCCACGCTGCCCTGGTCGTGGAAGTACCGGTTGCCCAGTTGGCGGGCCGGATCGATCGGCTTGAACGGGGTCAGGAGCAGCCGGAAATCGTAGTTCAGCTTCTCCCCCGCTGCCATGGTGCGTCCGCCGCTAAATGCCTTGAGCACGACGGCGCCGCAACCGTCAGCGCCGTCGACCTCCCTGAGCGTGACGCCCGCCCCGGCGGATTCGGCTCCCGGGTTGGCCCACGAGGCAGGTTCGACGAGGGGCTTCTCCCGGTAAAAGTTGGTGTTGAGCGGGCGTTCGTAGTTGTCGTCGCGCAGGGCCAGCTGTACTCCGATGTTGCCGTCGCCCAGCCACAGCGAGTCCTGGTTTCGGGTGGCGACCTCCCACGTCCAGTCAATGGCTGCCGGACGGGTTCCGCCGGGCACCCCAAGCCCCATGGCATACGGGACGGCGGCGGGGTCAAGGGTCAGGTCCAGGGACACATCGTTGAGCTCCACGGCCCCGGCACCGTGCGGGACGGTGAGGCGGACGGCAAAGTCTGCTGCGCCGTCGGCCTCCAACTGGCCTTCCACCGTGACGCACAAAGAAGTGTCCTGGCTGGTCCAGGCGCAGGTCCAGGAAACCCGGGCCGGGCCATGGGTTGTGAAGGACAAAGGCGAGAACGCCCACTTCACAGCGCCCTGCGCCAGCTCCGGCACCAGGCCAAGCGGATCCAGGAGCAGTGAACGGGCGGGGCCGTCAGCAGCCGTCACGGCCGAGGTGAACGTGGATTGCAGCTGTTCCGGAAGTCCGTTGGGGGCAATCCGGACCGTGCGGCCCAGGATGGCGAGCGTGCGGTTGGCCTCGTCAAGACGCACGGCGGTGAACGGTGCCACGAGCTCGTCGTTCTGGGCGAGGGTGGAGTCCAGCCAGGCCAGGCGCCGCAGTTCACGGGGGTCGCCGAAGCCGCCGGCCGCAATGTCCGCCTCCGCCTCCAGGGCCACTTCGAGGCGGACGGGCAGTTCCGCGGTCCCGGCCGGGGTGGACACCGTGATCACGGCCTCCACGCTGGATCCGGCAGCCGTAGCCGGAACGGGGACCACCACGAACAGTGCCTGGACGGCTCCCTCGGCCACTTCCAGGTTCTTGCTGAACGGGCGGCCCAGCCGGTCGACACCGGCCGTGTTCAGGCAGCGCGCCGCAACGGCCCCGCCGTCGGAATGGGCGGCGATGCTCACGGACACCTCGGCCAAGTCGGCGCGGGCATGGAGGCCCAGCTGGATGACGTAGTCCTCCCCCGGCTGGGCGGAAAGGCACAGGACGTCGGCGTCGACGCCGGCCACCGCTGACGGGCCCGCAATGGCCCAGTGGGCGGGAAGTGCGTCCTTCATGGAAATGGCGTGGCGCCGGTCCTGGGCAAAGAGCATGAAGGCCGCACCTTTGTAGGCGGCGCGCAGTGCCTCCAGTTCTGCGTCGGTGGCGGTGAAGTTCATGGGCGCAAAGTTGTCCCACTCACTTGCGGCCTCGTAGCGGACTGCCTCGGCGGCGGGTGCCCGGCGTCCGCGCAGGCCCTGCTCGGCGGACCACACGCTGGAAGACACGGCATTCACCCACGCGGGGTCCGCCGTCGGCCGGGCAGGCAGGTAATGCGCCTGCGGGTAGTGGGCGTGGCCCATCATGGCGTAGGGAAGGTAGTAAAAGTAGTAGTCGCCGGCACCGTCAATGGTTTCAAACGTGAATGTGCCGGCAGCCCGGTCCCGTTCCCCGGCGACGACGTTGCGCACCCGCGTCCCGGTGGCTGCGGAGACCACGATGACGTCCACGGCCGCGGGCGCCGCGTCGTGGCGGCGCCACGGCAGGGTGACGGCGGCGGCCCCGCTGCCTTGGGGCAACCCGGACACGGACACGACGATCCGGTGATTGCCGTAAAGAAGCTTGTCCCACTCGCCGAGGCCGCATTCGAGCTCTGGATGCAGGCGTTCGGCGGTGGCCGGTTGGGAGGAGGTGGGGGCGGGTGCCAGGGTGGGCATGAGAATAGCTCCAAGGGAATCGACGGTGATACCCCATCATCGCGTGAATCTTGGTGATTGCAAAGTGCAATTACGATTCACAATTACTCACATTACGGCCGGGGCATCCCTGGGCCCACGGCCCAATTCACGGACAACTGATGTTCACCGACGGGTCAACATTGTTCTCCAGCCATTCCCCGCCCGCATTGTGCGCGGCCATGGCCTGGCACACGGCATCCTTGCCGCCCTTGACCAGCAGGATCACGGCATAGATGGAATTGCCATTGCTGTTTTCCAGCGAGGGTCCGCGGAAATTGCCGCACGAAAGATCGGTTCGGATGTACTGCGAGCCCGGATTCTCGCCGAGTAGGCGCGAGATCGCGGCGGCGTTTCCGGACGGGTCGAACGATGTGCCCAGCACCACGGCTCCGGTGCCGTCGCAGGCTGGATACGTGATGGGCTGGCCAAGGCCAAGATCGCCCGGAAGCGCCATTTCCGGGGCATCCGGCCCCCACCAGGAATCCATAGGCTCTTCCGCCACCACTGTGCTGCCCTTGGAAATGCGGAAGTCCTTGTCGTCCAGGTCGTAGGTGTATCCGTTGTGGGTCACGCGGACGGCGCCGTTCACAATGCTTGCAGGAAGGGTGGTGCTCAGGCCGGTGTCCTTGTCCAGCCCCAGGTACATGGTCCTGCCGTTGATGTCGCAGACCGCGGCCCGGAACGACGCCGATGCCGCCACCCGGAGCACCTTCCCCTCCCACTTGCAGTAGGCCTTGTCCGCTTTGGAATAGTGCGCCTCTGAGGCTTGCGTGGTCTGGGGCTCCTGCGTTGTCTGGGCCTCTTGTGCGGATGGCGACGGCGACTGCTTGCCTGCCGCGACCGCCGACGGCGACACCGGGGCGGGTGCGGCGTGCACCTCCGCGGTTGGCGTGTTCGCGGCAGTCGAGGATTGCCCGGCGGCGACCGGCCTGTTGAGCGCGGCGCCGACAAACATGGCCCCGGCCACGAGGACACCCGCGCACACCACGGAGGCACTGATGATGATGGCCAGTTTGCCCTTGGACCTGGGCGGTGGCGGCGGGGTGGCCGGCGTATTTTCCTCTGGTCCCAACCAAGGCACTGGCTGACTCACGGTGCGCGGCCCCCTACGACTCGTTATTGCTGCAATCTTCCCGAAGCTGCTGCCCCGTCAACTCACGGCAATCCTACCCCCGGGCGCGCTGCGGCTGTGGCCTGTGCCACAGAGATTACAAACGCAAAAAGGCCGCAAGCCCGAAATGGGATTGCGGCCCTTAGCCGTTGCAGCTCACACGGCAGCGGAGCCGGTGTTTCCGTAGGCGACGTCAGGGAGGTCGAGGCCGCCCGCGGCCGATTGGCCGGAAAGTCCCCAAGCGCTCCCACTGTTCGCAAGCTCGCAGCGGGACCCTCGCGCCCGTGGGCCCAGTCGAGGGAATGCCGGTTCCGCCTTCGGGACTACCTGACGGCGGTCTTGCCCCGAAACTTGGCGATGACCGCCAGCACGGCCACCGTGACCGCAATGAGCACCAGGGTGTTGGCGGCGGCGTCGAACAGGGCGCCGCGGTCGGTCAGGGTGAAGATGGTGACCGGCAGGGTGCGCCAACTGGCCGGGTAGACCATGACGGTGGCGCCAAGCTCGCCCATGCACAGGGCCACGGCCAGGCCGGTCGCGGCGGCGATGGACGGCAGCAACAGGGGCAGCCGCACGGTCAGCAAAACCCTTAGCCGCGACGCGCCCAGGCTCGCCGCGGCCAGCGGAATGAGCGGGGCAACACCTCGGGCGGCGGCGGAGACCGTGCTGTAGGCGAAGGCCAGCACCAGCAATGTTTGGGCCAGGATCACTATCGTCACTGTGCCGTTGAGCAGCAGCGGGGCCTGGCTGAACGCCGTCAGCAGGCCCAGCCCGACGACGACGGACGGCACGGCCGCGGGCAGGTGGAACACGGCGTCGGCCACTTTAGCCAGCGCCGAGGTTGCCGGGGATGCCGCGGCGCACAGCGCCGCCCACGTGCCCAGGAAGACGGCCAAGAGGCTGGCGAAGAGGGCTGTTTGCAGGCTCACAATCAGCGAGGACAGATTGTCGGAGGCCAGCGCACCGGCCACATGTGCCACCGTGGGGCCGGAGGGAAGCATTCCTGTCCAGCTCCCGGCAAAGGCAGCCATGACCGTCACCAGCAAGGGCGCGCCAACCAATAGCGCCACGGCCACAGCCAGAAAGGTCCACACAACGGCGCGGGCGGATTTAGCGCGCAGCAGCATGGTGGGCTCCCGAGATTTTCTTGGTGACAGTGCGGTACAGGCAGTACACGCCCAGCGACAGGGCCACCTGCACGCAGGCGATGACGGCCGCGGAGGGGAAGTCGAAGGTGACGATGCTGCGTGTGTAAATCAGCATGGGCAGGGTCATGACGCTCTTGGCGCCGGTGAAGAGGATGATGCCAAACTCGTTCATTGTCAGCAGGAACGTCAGCCCGGCGGCGGCGGCCAGCGCGGGGACCGCCACCGGCAGGATCACTGTCCGTACGATCGCCCACGGACTGCTGCCCAGGCTGCCGGCCACATCGATGAGCTCGCGTGGCACCTGGGAGAATGCGGCCAGCAGGGGCCGGACCACAAAGGGCGTGTAAAACGCGATCTCGGCCAGCACCACGCCGGGGACATCGTTGACAAAATTCAGTTGCGGCAGGCTCGGTGCCACGGATCCCAGCACCGAATTCACTACGCCGGTGCGCCCGTACAGAATGCTGAACGCCAGGGGAATCAGGAACGACGGAAACGACACCACCGTTTCAATGAGCCGGGTGATGAAACCCGCCCCGCGGAATGGCACAAAGGACAACGCCAGGGCGATGAAGGTGCCCAGCATGAGCGCCCCCAGCGTGGACATGGCTGCAATCTTCAACGTGGTGACCGTGGCTGTCTGTACGGCCGCGGAGCCCAGCTCGTAGCGCCAGTTTTCCAGCCCCACCGGCGCCCCGGACTTGTCCAGGAACGACTGTGCGCCGATCTGGAACAACGGATACACAAAGAACAGCGCCACGAAAAGCAGCGGCACTGCGAGCCACAGCCACGCCCGCCAGCTGCCGGCAGGCCGCCGTCGGACGGTTTCAAGGTCCGACGGCGGTGCCGGGGCGGGTGCCTGGGCCACGCTCATGCGAGGTCCCCGGCGGGCACGAGCACGGCGTGCTGCGGGTCGACGGCCAGCACCACCAGATCGCCCGGAGCCGGCGCCGTGGCCAATGCGGGCAAGTCCACGGTGACGCGTTCGGAAATCCCGATCAAGTCCACCTGAATACGGTGCCCGGCCCCGCGCCACTGCACGGATTCAACCCGGCCCGGCACGTTGTTCACCGGCTGCTCCGTGGCCGATCCGCCGGCCACCAACTGCCAAGCGTGCGGGCGGACCGCCACCTTGACCCGGTCGCCGGAGACCAGGGCAAACGGTGCCACGGCCCGCATACGGTGCGGCCCGGCAACGACGGACGCCATGCCGCCGCCGTCGGGAACCACCGTGGTGGACACGGCCGGCATCAGGGATGCCCCGCCGAGGAACTTGGCCGTAAATGCGCTGGCCGGCCGGTTGTACAGCTGGTCCGCGGTGCCGATCTCCTCCAGCCGGGAGTTGCGCATCACGGCAATCCTGTCGGCCAGGGTCAGGGCCTCGGACTGGTCGTGCGTCACGTACACCATGGCGATGTCCGGGAGTTCGGCGCGCAGGGCCTGGAGCTCGATAAGCATTTCAGCACGCAGCGAGGCATCCAGCGCGGAGAGGGGCTCATCCAACAAGAGCACGGTCGGCTTGATCGCCAGCGCGCGGGCAATGGCCACCCGCTGCTGCTGGCCGCCAGAGAGCTGGCGCGGCAGCTTGTGCGCATGGTCCTCCATACCCACCATTTCCAGCATCGCCTTCACCCGGGCGGCGATTTCCGCCTTGGGCATCCGACGCGCCTTCAGGCCGTAGGCCACGTTGGCATCGATGCGCATGTGGGGGAACAGCGCATATTGCTGGACCACCACGCCGATGCCGCGCTGGGCCGGAGAGGCGTCCGTGACGTCGCGGCCGTCGAGCAGGACCCGCCCGTGGGAGGGACGTTCAAAGCCGGCGATCGCCTTCAGTGCCGTCGATTTCCCGGAACCGGAGGGCCCGAGCAACGCCACGGTCTCCCCGCGGGCCACGTGCAGGTCCAGCCCGGCCAGCGCCGTGGTTGTGCCATACGTGACGGACACGCTGCGCAGCTCCACGGCGTTTTCAGGCACGACGCCGGCCGGTTGGCTTTCCTGCGCCGGTGCGATGTGGGCGCCGCGCCGGGTGCGGGGTGTTTTTTTCATGGTGGACAACATGGTGCTCCTGGTTGGAGGGGGAACAAATGAGGCGGCGGAGCCGGCATCGGTGGTCGAGCTTGTCGAGACCGGTACGGCGGGACCCGGTGGTCGAGCGTGTCGAGACTAAGGTGGCCGGCTCACTTCCGGCGACGGGCCCGGCATTTTCTCAGCGGCTTTCCGGCCAGCGGCCGCGGGCGGCCTTCGGCCTCCGTCGACGCCGCCTACGAAAACGCCGTCTCCGTCGCCTTTGTGGTCAAGC
>JBAUMA010000001.1:0-7900 GCA_049578485.1 Specibacter sp. | reverse complement strand
GTTTTTTTGTTCCTGGGAAGCCATGATGTGTCCTTAGGCTGGTGAAAAAAGTCGTGCTCCCATCCTGCCACTAACTGGCGTGGATGGAAGCACGATCCCTGACCTGGCGTGTTGGCGCCAGGTCAGGGGCGGGTCAGGATGCGCGCGAGGAATTCGCCGGCGTCGGCCGAGGTCTCAAAGAGTTCCCGCGTCAACGCGGCGGTCCCGCGCAGCGGTTCCTTGGTGGCCACCCGTTGCAGCCGGCGTTGGTTGGGCAGCTCGAAGATGACCGAGTCCCAGCTGGCACCGACCACGTTGGCGCCGAATCGCTGGATGCACTGTCCCCGGAAGTAGGCTCGTGTGTCTGCGGGGGGCTGCACCACGGCCCGGGCGATGGACTCGTCACTGACGAGCCGTTCCATGCGGCCGCGCTCGAGCAGCTTGTAATAAAGTCCCTTTTCGGGCCGGACATCGGACCATTGCAGGTCGATCAGGGCGAGCCGGGGGTCGTCCCAGGACAGGCTGTCGCGTGTGCGGTACTGCTGCAGGAGGCTGAGCTTGGCCACCCACTCGAGCTGCCCCGACAGGCTCATGGGGTCGGTGCCGAGCGCCGTGAGCACGGCCTCCCACCTCTCGAGCACTGCCGCGGAGTGGCCGTCGCCGGTGACAGGGTCCGTGGATCCGGTGGCTGCGGCGTGTGCCTTGGCGGCGGTGAGATACCGCCACTGCACCTCGAGGGCGCTGACGCGAGTGCCGTCGGCCAACAGGTGCGTTTGTCGCAATTCCCAGTCATGGCTGACGTCCTTCAAAGAGGCGACGGCATCGGCAAAGTGGAGCTGCGGGGCGGTGCCGTGTTCAATCATGTCCAGTACCAGGGCCGTGGTGCCGAACTTGAGGTAGTTGGAGACCTGGCTGAGGTTGGCGTCGCCAATGATCACGTGCAGGCGCCGGTACTTCTCGGCCACGGCGTGGGGCTCGTCGCGGGTGTTGATGATGGGCCGGCGGATGGTGGTTTCCAACCCCACCTCGGCCTCGAAGAAGTCGGCACGCTGGCTGATCTGGAAGCCCTTGCGGGAGCCGTCCTGGCCGCGGCCCACCCGGCCCGCACCGCACATGAGCGCACGGGTGACGAAGAACGGCGTCAGCCCGGACACGATGGCGGCGAAAGGCACGTGGCGGGGCATGAGGTAGTTTTCATGGCTGCCGTAGGAGACTGCCTTGTTATCGGTGTTGTTCTTGTACAAGTTGATGGCCGGAAGCCCGGGAGTTGCGCCGATTCGGCGGATGGCCGCCAACGCCACTAGATCGCCCGCAGCATCCCAACGCACGGCATCCAAGGGGTTGGTCACCTCCGGGGAGGAATACTCCGGGTGGGCGTGGTCAACGTAGAGCCGGGCACCGTTGCCGAGCACCATGTTCATCATCAGCGGCCCGCCGGCGTCGACTGTTTCCCCGCCTTCGAGGGCGATCTGCGCCGCCGTCAGCTCCGGTTCGACGTCGGTGAGCTGGGACGGGTGGGCTTCCTTGCGCGGGGTGACCCAGCCCCGGGCATCGGCCAGGGGGTCCTCGTCCGTGTAGTCCCAGCGGGTCTCCCCGCCCGCCGCCGCACGGTGCCCGGTCTCCTGTGAGTAGGCGTGCACCACCTGCGTGGAAAGCCACGTCGCATTGAAGGTGTTCTCCCCCGGCGTGTGGATGCCGTACTCGGTTTCCGAGCCCATGACCCGGACAACACTCACAGGTACTGGCCCGTGTTGGGGAGAGTCTCGAGGGTCTTGCCCGGGATCTGGCCTTCCTTGCTTTGGACGATGGTGCGGATGTACGTGATGCGCTCACCCTTCTTGCCGGAGATGCGGGCCCAATCGTCCGGGTTGGTGGTGTTGGGCATGTCTTCGTGTTCGCGGAACTCGTCCACCACGGCGCGGAGCATATGTTCGATCCTGATCCCGCGCTCACCGCTGAGCAGCAGGTCCTTGATGGCGTACTTCTTGGCCCGGTCCACCACGTTTTGGATGACGGCGCCGGAATTGAAGTCCTTGAAGTACAGCATCTCGGTGTCGCCGTTGGCGTACGTCACCTCAAGGTATTCATTGGACTTGTCGGTGGCGTACATGGCCTCAACGGTGCGCTGGATCATGGCGTCCACGGTCTCCTGCAGACTGCCGTTGTTGGCCTCGACGTCGACCCGGTGAAACGGCAGGGCGGTGGTGACGTACTTGGTGAAGATGTCGGCCGCCGCCTCGGCGTCGGGGCGCTGGATCTTGACCTTCACGTCCAGCCGGCCCGGGCGCAGGATGGCGGGGTCGATCATGTCCTCACGGTTGGAGGCGCCGATGACGATCACATTGTCCAGGCGTTCGACGCCGTCGATCTCGCTGAGCAGCTGCGGCACGATCGTGGTCTCGACGTCGGAGGAAATGCCGGTGCCGCGGGTGCGGAACAGCGAGTCCATCTCATCAAAGAACACCACCACAGCACTGCCGTCTGCCGCCTTTTCCCGGGCGCGGGAGAAAATCAGGCGGATTTGGCGTTCGGTCTCGCCCACATACTTGTCCAGGAGTTCCGGGCCCTTGATATTCAGGAAGTAGCTCTTTTGGTCCTTCACGCCCGAGCGTTCGGCGGCGCGCTTGGCCAGGGAGTTGGCGACGGCCTTGGCGATCAGCGTTTTGCCGCAGCCGGGAGGCCCGTACAGGAGGATGCCCTTGGGCGCCTTGAGGCCGTGTTCGCGGTACAGGTCCGGGTGCAGGAAGGGAAGTTCGACGGCGTCGCGGATTTGTTCGATCTGGCCCATCAGCCCACCAATGTCGGCGTAGGAAATGTCCGGCACTTCCTCGAGGATGAGGTTTTCAACCTCGGAACGCGGGATTTTTTCCAGGGCGTAGCCGGTCTTGCCGTCGACCGTGAGTGCGTCGCCCACCCGGAGCCCCCCCTCCTGCAGGGCGCCGGAGAGCCGGACCACGCGTTCCTCGTCGGCCCGGCCAATCACCAAAACGCGGTCGGTGCCGAGCAGTTCCTTAACGGTGACCAGTTCCCCAACGCGCTCAAAACCAAGGCCGGCGATGATGGTGAAGGCCTCGTTCAGCAGGACTTCCTGGCCAACGCGCAGCGTGCGGATCGACACAAGCGGGCTCAGGCCCACGCGCATCTTGCGTCCGGAGGCGTAGATGTCGATGCTTTCTTCGGTCACCGCCACTCCCGACGTGCCGGCACCGTGGCTGGTGCGGGGGTTCAGCGCCAAGATGGTGCCAAAGCCGTAGGGAGGCTGGCCGTCGTTTTCCAGGGCGGAGCGCAGCTTGAGGATTTCAGACTTCGCGGTTTCCAGCATGGCAACGAGCTTGGCGTTGTTTTGAGTTGCCGAGGACAGCTGCCGGTCCAGGTTGCGGGCCTTGTCACGGAGCACGTTGAGTTGGCGTTCCAGCACGGCCAGCTGGCCGGGGCCCGCCGAGTACGCGGCCGAGTATGACCCCGGCGCATGCGCTCCGGTGGGCTCGTCACCCTGGTTGCCGGCGGGGCCGTTGGTGGTTGGGTCGCTCATGATGTGTCCTTCCGCAAGGAACCGGTGCTGGTGCGCACCGCGGGCGGGCGCACCAGCATGACGTGATGCCTGGGGCAGTTTCGCCCCCACTACGTACCTTAGTGCCCGGTGTCGCCCTCGGTCGTTTCGGAGTCGGTGTTTTTGCTCTTGGTCCGCTTGGTCTGCACAGTGGAGGCGGCATCGCGGGCGGCGCGGCGCAGCTTGCGGTCCGAGACGGCCCGCTCCCCCACGGCTTCCGGGGTCCAGGCGCTGAGGTCCTCGGCGCTGAACTCGGCCTTGGCCTTCTTCTTCAAGTTCAGGCCGGTGACGCCGTCGGCCAGGCGGCGGGTGACCATGAGGAATCCGGTGTGTGCCACCATCCGGTGGTCCGGCCGCACGGCCAGGCCCTCCAGGTGCCAGCCGCGGACCATGGATTCCCAGGCGTCGGGCTCGGTGAAACGGCCGTCGGCACGGATGGCCTCGGCCGTGCGGGAGAGCTGGGTGACGGTGGCGACGTAGTTGATCCACACGCCGCCCGGGGCCAGGACCGTTGCCACGGCGTCCAGGCACTCCCACGGCGCCAACATGTCCAGGACAACGCGGTCAATGCTGCCGGGGGCCTCCTGGGCCACCACCTGGTCCTGGAAGTCGCCGAGGGAGATCTTCCATGCCGGGTGCGGGCCGTCAAAAATGGTTTCGACGTTGCCGCGGGCAATGTCGGCAAACTCCTCGCGTCGTTCAAAGGAGTGCAGGTATCCGTTGTCGCCGACGGCGCGCAGCAGCGAGATGGACAGCGCGCCCGACCCAACGCCGGCCTCCACTACGCGGGCTCCGGGGTAGATGTCGCCCATGGTGATGATCTGGCCCGCATCCTTCGGGTAGACCACTGCCGCGCCTCGCGGCATGGACAGCACAAAGTCGGAGAGCAGTGGGCGCAGCGCCTGGTATTGCTGTCCCACATTGCTTTCAACCATGCAGCCCTCGGGCTGGCCGATCAAGGTGTCGTGATTCAGGAAGCCCTTGTGGGTGTGGTACGCAGTGCCCGGGGTCAGGGTAACAGTGTTCATGCGTCCGCGCTCATCGGTCAGCTGCACGCGCTCACCGGCACGGAACGGTCCGCGGCGGGAGGCGGCACCGTGCGGCTGGGTGGAAGCGGCGGCGGCGCCGTCGGTGCTGGTGGTTTCAAGCTGGCTCATGCTGGGGTGTCCTAACGGGCGGGTGCGTGCGTGGTGACTGGTGCTGGTGGGGTCCTGGCGGACCGGTAAGACAGTGGGCGGATCATTTTCCGGTGATGGCGGCAACCACCCTGGCCTGGCTGAGCAGGCCGGTGACACGCCCCTGCGCATCTATGACAGCGTATTCGGTGTCGGGCAGTTGTGAGAGGTATTGGACAAGATCGGCCCCTGAAGCGGTGTCGGGAACGTAGGCCCCCGCCGACAGGGAACGGGCCACGGCATTGGCCAAGGTGTGGCCGGCAACATTCGGCGGCACATTGGCCATCGCGTATTCATCGACCAGGGCTGCGGGGCGGCCGTCGGCGGTGCAAAGCACGATGGGCTCACTGGGATGCTGGGCCCGCAGCGACCACAACTGAGCCACGCTCCAGTCGATAGAGGCGCCCACGGCCGGGGTTGCAAGGGCACCTGCCGAGATGGCGGGCAAACGAAGACGGATGCTGGCGCCCTTGATGGAGGCCGATGCGCCCATCCACAGGAAGCCCGCCAGCAGGATCACGATGAATGTGGTGCTGAGGCTGGGTTGGGTGTTTTGCAGGTAGGGCACGGCGATGGCGCCCACCACGATCAACACCACGATGACCCGGCCCGCCCAGCCGGCGGCCACGGTGCCCTTTTCCTGGCTTCCGGTGGCCTTCCACACGATGGACTCCACCAGCCGGCCGCCGTCGAGCGGGGAACCGGGCAGCACGTTGAACACGCCGATGAGGAGGTTGGCCCCGATGAAGATCCTCGTCAGCAAATAGACCATTTCCGCGGCCAGGGAAGGCCCGTCCGATAGGGCCAGGACCACCAGGTAGCCGAGCCCGGCCAGCACGAAGTTGGCCAGGGGGCCGGCAAAGGCAACGACCAGGGCGCGGCCGGGGGTGGCCTTGGTGAAGTCAAACTCGGTGTGGCCGCCCCACAGGTTCAACACGATCTTGTGGGTGGTCCAGCCGTACAGCTTCGCGGTGACGGCGTGCGCCAGTTCATGGATGAATACGGAGAACAACAGCAGCAATGCGTAGGCAAACGCGACCAGGTAGGCGCCGCCGCCCAGGCCTGAGTAGATGGACTGCAGCTGCGGGCCAAAGAACAGCACCGTGATCGCCGCAATTAGGAACCAGGAGTTGGCCAGGATGATGGGCGTGCCCCGGACCGAGCCAAGGACAAGTCCTTCGCGCCTGGCTTTTGCCTCCGGAGGTGCCACGCTCATACTTTGGCCCCCACGGCCAGGAGATGGCCGGCCAAGACTGTTGCGACGTCGTCGTGCGACTTGCCGGCCAAGCTGTCCCAGGTGGCGCGGTTGGGGTCCTCCGGCAAGGGGACAACATGCGGGATGGCGATCGTGGCAATGCCGGCGGCCATGGCCGAGGCCACGCCGGGAATGGAGTCCTCCAGTGCCACGCAGTGGTGCACCGTCAGTTCGGGATCGGACTCGCGCAGCAACTCGACGGCACGCAGGTACGGTTCGGGGTGCGGCTTGCCGTTGGCCACCTCGTCGCCCGTAACCAGGAATTCAAGGTAAGGCCCCGGCAATGAGCTGGCAACTTCCTGGGCCAGGGGCCGTTCGCTCATGGTCACAAGGATGCAGCGCACCCCGCGTCCGTGCAGCTCCGCGAGCAGTTCCCGCGCACCGGGACGCCAGGGCAGCTTGCGGCGCACAGCCGCAGCCACTTCGCCGGACAGGTGCTCCACGATCTGGCGTACCGTCAGGTCGACGCCGGCACCTTGGAGGATTTTCGCCGACGTTTCCAGGGCGTTGCCCACCATGGTCTTGGATTTTTCCAGGTCCCAGTGGCCGCCGTGGGCGGTCACCAGCTCAATTTCAGCGGCAATCCAATACGGTTCGGTGTCCACGAGGGTGCCGTCCATGTCCCACAGGGCGGCCTTCAGGGACGGCGGTGCGACGTCGGAGGCAACGGCGGGCTCGGCGATGCGCGGTTGCATGGCGGAAGCAGACGGTAAATGCATGCAACCAGTCTACGTGGGTTACCGCCGGGTATTTTTTTCCTCCCTGCACAGGGGCGGTTTGCTGTGGTGCGGACCACGGCTGGACGTAGGGTGTAACCGTGAGTTACGACAACCATGGGGAATCGGCAGACTTCCGCCGGCTGCTTGAACCGGCAGCCGGGGATGAACGTGTCACGGTGCTGATGGCCGCGTTTGAGGGCTGGAACGACGCCGGCGAAGCCGCCAGCGACGCGTTGAAGTACCTGCACCACCTTTGGGGTGCCAAGCGCGTGGGCGCCATTGAACCGGACGAGTACTACGACTTCCAATTCACCCGCCCGGAAGTGCACCGGACGGCGACGGGGGCGCGGAAGATCAAGTGGCCCGTGACCAAGATTGCCAAGGCCACGATTCCCGGTACGGCCGTGGACGTGATCTTTGTGCACGGCATAGAACCGTCCTACCGCTGGCGTGCCTACACCGCGGAGCTTTTGGCCAAGGCCACGGAACTCAATGTGAATTATGTGGTGCTGGTGGGTGCGTTGCTTGCCGACGTGCCGCATTCGCGGCCCATTCCCGTCACGGCCACGTGCGACGACGACGAGCTGCGCGAACGGCTCGACCTGGAGGCCTCCGAATATGAGGGTCCCGTGGGCATTGTCGGCGTGCTGAACGAACTCGCCCTGCTGGCCGGACTGCCCACGGTCTCCTTGTGGGCGGCGGTGCCGCACTATGTGGCCCAGGCCCCTTCGCCCAAGGCCGAGCTGGCCCTGCTGAACAAGATCGAGGACTTTCTGCAGGTGGCCCTGCCGACCGCGGAGATGTCCGACGACGCCCAGGCCTGGGAGCGAGGGGTCAATGAGCTCGCGGCCGGCGACCCCGAGATTGCCGCGTACGTGCGCCAGCTTGAGGACGCCAAGGACACCGAAGACCTGCCCGAGGCCACGGGTGAGTCGATTGCCAAGGAGTTTGAGCGGTACTTGCGCCGCCGCGGCAAGGACCAGCCTTAAAGCGTCTGACCCGCACTAGTGGTCGAAAATTCCCGAATTTCCAGGTTTTTCGACCACAATTGCGGGTCAGCGGCAGTGGCTAGAGTTCGACGCCGAGCAGGGCTTCGACGGCGTCGGAGGCCAGGGCCGCGTCCCGTGCTGACGCATCCGCTCCGGTCCGGGCTGCGGCCAGCGACGCCGCCGCCCAGGCGTCCACTGCGGCCAGGGCGCGCGGGGCGTCCAGATCCTGTGCC